>NZ_JBQEQE010000033.1:0-48536 GCF_052046095.1 Pseudomonas sp. 22072 | reverse complement strand
AATTCCGGCCAGCGTGGTTTAACGGGGCGCCTAAGATCAAAAGCAGATCAAGAGCGGCTCGCTTCGCATCGTGGTTACCGCTGAGCTTACAGAGTTATGTAGATACCTATGCTGCGATAGCGGTGGCTCAGTAAAAGATTCAGTGACTGACACACCGCCATCGTAGGCAAGCCCGCTCCCACATGGGTTTTGTGTTGGCTGGAAGAGGGGGCTACTTGCCGCCCGTAATCTGCTTCACCAACGCCGCATGCCCCTTCACATCATCAGCCCGGGAAATCGCCTGGATCACCAGCAAATGGTTGCCCGAACCACCCAGGAACGTGGAGTTCAAGGTCTTGCCTCCGCCTTGGGTAGCGCTGCTGTCCACCTGGCGCAGGCCCAGGCCCTTGTAGGTGAGTTTCTTCTCCCCCAGTTTCTTGAAGTCGGGCATGGCGGC
Source organism: Pseudomonas sp. 22072 (assembly GCF_052046095.1). Lineage (NCBI taxonomy): Bacteria > Pseudomonadati > Pseudomonadota > Gammaproteobacteria > Pseudomonadales > Pseudomonadaceae > Pseudomonas > Pseudomonas sp. 22072. Next base: position 48,100 of record NZ_JBQEQE010000033.1, on the reverse strand, counting down.
GCTCTGGTCTTTGACGAAATCAGCCACGGCGCCGTCGAGGAACTTCGGGTCGTTATCCTGGATAGTTGCTCCATCGTTGCGCACGGTTTCGGCGACGATCACCACACTTTTCGTCGTTGAGTTAGCGTACAGGGTGCCTTGGGTGTCAGCGGTGCCGTCTTGCGCCGTGCCGGAGGGCAGGGTGTCGGCGCTGTAGGCTTTGGGCAGTTTGAAGGTGAACTTGCCACCCAAGGTGGAGATTGTCTGTGTGGCGGGCTTGGTGGCAGCGAACACGCTGCCGGCGGTAAGCGCTAGGGCGAGCAGCATTGCGGTTTTGGTGAACGTGGCCATGAAGCACTCCGGGGTTGAACGAAATTGCGGCGTATTCTGTCAGAAAATTCGCAATTTCGTTCATCCAGCCCATCACAGCTTGTCGGAGGATTCCTCGTCAAGCCTGTCCATTTCAAACAAGCGCGCCAGTTCCGCACGGGCTTCCTGGGCAGTTTGCATGACCTTGGCCGCGTCGTCGTATACCGCGTGTTGGGCGGCAAGTACCTGCTGGTCGTGGGTCTTGAAGCGGTTGATGCGCGCATCGGCCTGGGCCTGGCTCAAACCGAGGCCGACCAGGGTACGGCGGCTCATTTCCAGGCTGGAGTAGAAGGTTTCGCGCACCGGTGAAGCGTCCAGGTCCACCAGGCGGTGTACGTGCTGGCGGTTACGCGCGCGGGCGATGATCTTCATGTGCGGGTAGAGGTTGCGCACCAGCTCGGCGGTCTTGATGTTGATCTCCGGGTCGTCCATGGCGATCACGAAGAATTCCGCTTGATCGACTTTGGCGGCGTGGAGGATTTCCGGGCGTTGGGGGTCGCCGTAGAACACCGGCATGCCGCCGAAACTGCGGGTCAGCTCGATGGTTTCCACCGAGGTGTCGAGGGCGATGAACGAGATGTTCTGCGCGCGCAGGATTCGCGCCACGATCTGGCCCATCCGGCCCATGCCGGCGATGACCACGCGAGGCGCATCGCTTTCGATGGCGCGGTATTCCTCGGGCACTTCCACCGGCTTGGCCTTGGGTTTGAACAGCTTCGGGCACACCAGCAACAGCAGCGGAGTCACGGCCATGGACAGGGTGATGGTGAGCACCAGCACGTCGTACAGCTGCGGTTCGAACAGGCCCTGGTCGCGGCCGATTTTGAACACCACAAAGGCGAACTCACCCCCCGCCGCCAGCACCACGCCCAGGCGCAGGGCACTTTCGCGATTGAGGTCGCCCACCATCCGCCCGACGGCGTACAACAGCGGCAGTTTCAAGCCGATCAGCAGCAGGGTCAGGCCGATCACCACCAGCGGCGTGCTGAGCAGCAAACTGAGGTTGGCGCCCATGCCCACGCTAATGAAAAACAGCCCCAGCAGCAGGCCCTTGAACGGCTCGATCTGGGATTCCAGTTCGTGGCGGTATTCCGAATCCGCCAGCAGCAGGCCGGCGAGGAAGGCCCCCAGGGCCATGGACACGCCCACCAACTCCATCAGCCAGGCGGTGCCGATCACCACCAGCAGCGCGGTGGCGGTGGACACTTCGCGCAGGCCGGTCTTGGCCACAATGCGAAACACCGGGCGCAACAGGTAGCGCCCGCCGATGATCACCACTGCGATGCTGCCGAGGATCTGCAACACATGTTGCAGGCCCTGGGCTTCGGTGGTCGGATGATCGCTGCCGGCCAGCAACGGCACCATGGCGATCAGCGGGATGGCGGCGATGTCCTGGAACAACAGGATGGCAAAGGCCAGACGCCCGTGGGGTTGGTTGAGCTCCTTGCGTTCGGCCAGGCTTTGCAGGCCAAACGCCGTAGACGACAGCGCCAGGCCCAGGCCCAGCACGATGGCGCTGTTCCACGACTGGCCAAACAGCCATAGCGCGACCGCGCCCATCACCACACCGGTGAGCAGGACCTGGGCCAGACCGACGCCGAACACCGCCTTGCGCATCACCCACAAGCGTTTGGGCGACAGCTCCAGGCCGATGATGAACAGTAACAGCACCACGCCCAGTTCAGAGAACTGCGCCACGCTTTGCGGGTTGCCGATCAGGCCGAGAACCGACGGGCCGATGATCACACCGGCAAACAGATAGCCCAGCACCGCGCCCAATTGCAGGCGCTTGGCCAGGGGCACGGCCAGCACGGCGGCGAACAGGAACACCACGGCTGCTTGTAACAGGTTGCCTTCATGGGGCATCACGAACTCCATCGTTTACGTAGATCAACTCGGGGGGCCATTGTGGCGAGGGAGCTTGCTCCCGCTGGGCTGCGAAGCGGCCCCAAAAAACTGCGGGCGCTGCGCACCCGAGCGGGAGCAATCTCTGGCCACAAAAATATTCCACAGCAGGGGAAATAGAGCGCTATTAGAGCGCTTTTTCACATTTTGAAACTTGTATTTTTGTCGCGACAGTCAATGGATGTTGGCTCTCATCCCATTCTTACGCCGATTTTACGAAAGTATTAATACCATTTAATTCAATGGCTTTCGCGCAGGTCTACTAACGTTTCGAAAAACTGGATCAGTAGTCACCACGGTCAGGTGTTTCGAATTCGATGCGTGTGGATCGTTGAAGCAAGGCGTGCACGCAGTCACGGATGAAAGGCTTGGACCACAAGGAGTAGAACGTGGATAGAAGACTTGCGACTGCCGCTTTACCTCGTATTTCTGCGCTTTCTCTTGCGATCCGCCTGGGAGTGGCCGGGCTGGTGATGGGGCTGGCGAGCCCGGATGTGTTTGCCGCCTGCAGCCCGGCAAGTCCTGCGGCCGGCGCGACGGTGACCTGTACGGGCGTGCCGTCATTGCCATTGTTCCTCAATACCTTCAGCAGCGCGGTCAACAACCTGACGGTCAACGTCAATGCCGGGGCGCAACTCAACGCAACGCTGGGCGGCAAAGCACTGACCCTGACCGGCAACAACGCCACGTTGAACAACTCCGGCACCATTGACCCGGCACTCCTCGGACTGGTTTCAGTGCTGAGCGGTGGGGTGGTGATCGGCAACACGGCAGCCAGCGTGTTGAACATCACCAACAGTGCCACCGGCATCATGCGCGGTACTGGCGCGTTGCTGGGGCTGAACCTGGCCTCGTTGGATGGCATGGCCCTGAACGCCACCAACGGCGCAGGCGGCACCACCACGATCGTCAACAACGGCGTCATTGGTTCTTCCTCCTTGCTCGGCCTGACGTTGTTTGCCTCCGATACCCCGGTGGTAGCGGTGCAGGGTGGCGGGCAGGTCAATATGACCAACAACGGCGCACTGACCGGGCGCGTGGCGTTCGAGAGCTCTGCTACGGGGAACACGTTCCGCAACACCGGCACTATCTCTGGCGGCGTTTCGATGGGGACCGCCAGTACCAACACGTTTACAGCGGTCACGGGGTCGCAGGTGACCAGTGGCGGCGGCCTCGGCTTAAGCCTTGGCGGACTGATCGGCGTGAACCTGACGTTCGCGCCCACCGGCCAGGTGGACGGTGGCGCAGGCGGCAGCAACTCGCTGATCCTTGAAAACACGACGGGCGTCGGTGGTGGCAGTACAGGCACCGGCACGGCTTCAAGCGCCAACTATGTCAACTTCAACAACCTGGCCATCAACAGTGGCACCTGGACGTTGCAGGGGCCGTTGGTCAGCGGCAGCACTACGCTCAATGGGGGTGTGGCGCAATTCAATAACAACGCGACATTTGGCAGCGGTGTGCTCACGTCTAACGGCGGTGCTATCGAGGCCACTGGCAACGGCTTGACGCTGGCTAACCTGATGACCCTCGGAACCGGTGGACTGACGGTGCAGGGGGCTGCTACCGGGCTGACCTTGAGCGGCCTGATCTCGGGCAATACTGGCTTGAACAAAGCCGGGACCGGCGAATTGATCCTCAGCGGCGCCAACACCTTCCAGGGTGGTACTACCTTGAGCGCCGGCACGCTCACGCTGGGCAATGCCACCGCGCTAGGCACCGGTGCCTTGACCGTGGCGGGTGCAGGTACTTTGCAAAGCAATGCTGCGCTGACAACCAGCAATGCGATTACCTTGAACGCGAATCTGACCGTAGACGGCGTGAACCCGCTGACTCTTGGCGGGGTTGTCAGCGGTGGTTCCGGGTTGATCAAGGAGGGCGTATCGAGCCTGGTGCTTACGGGCAACAATGCTTACACCGGCGCCACGGCCCTCAACGCCGGTTCGCTGGTGGTTGGCTCCAATACTGCGCTCGGCGCCAGTGTGTTGAACGCCTCGGCGGGTACCACGTTGGATGCCAGTGCAGCAGTGAGCCTGGGCAATAACCTCAACCTGGGCGGTAACCTGACCCTCGGCGGCAGCAACGCGCTGACCCTTGGCGGCGTGGTGGCGGGCCTTGGCGGGTTGATCAAGAACGGCCCGGCGGATCTGATCCTCAATCAAGCGAACGCTTACCTGGGCAACACTGCGCTGAACAGCGGCAAGCTGGTAGTTGGCGCCAGTGGTGCCTTGGGCGCGGGTACGTTGAATGCAGCCGGGGGCACGACCCTGGACGCCAGTACCAGTACGACGCTGGCCAACGCGATCAACCTGGCCGGTAACCTTGGAATCGGTGGCAGCGCCAACCTGACCCTGGGCGGCACGGTCAACGGTGCGGGCAGCCTGACCAAAGACGGCGCGGCCGGCCTGACACTCAGCGGCAACAATAACTTCCTGGGTGGCACTACCCTGAACGCAGGCAGCCTGACCCTCGGCAGCAACACGGCGCTTGGCCTGGGCAACTTGACCGTCGGCGGCGCCGCAACCCTGGACAGCACCTCGGCGGTGGCGCTGGGCAATGGCATTGTCCTCAACGCCGGGCTGACCGTCGGCGGCACCAATGGGCTGACCCTGGGCGGTGTGGTCAGCGGCGCGGGTGCGCTGATCAAGGATGGCCTGGCCAACCTGACCCTTGACGGCACCAACACTTTCACCGGTGGCACCAGCCTCAACGCCGGTACGTTGACTTTGGGCACGGCAGGCGCATTGGGCGCAGGCCCCTTGACGGTCGGCGGTGCGGCAACCCTGGATAACAGTGCTGCCCTTACCCTGGGCAACGGGATTGCCCTGAATGGTGACCTGACGCTCGCGGGTAGCAATGACCTCAACCTCAGCGGTGTGATCAGCGGCGCCAGTGCGCTGATCAAAAATGGCTTGGCTGACCTGACCTTGAGCGGCAACAACACGTTTACCGGGCCATTGAATATTGTCTCTGGCAGCGTCACCACCGGCAGCACCGGTGCATTGGGCAACACCTCTAGCGTCAATGTCAGTACCGGCGCCGCACTGAACCTGGGCGTCGATTCCAGCCTGGCCGGCCTCAGCGGTGCGGGTGGCGTGGCAGTCGGCGGCGGTTTGGAACTCACCGTGGGTGGCGTGAACACCAGCAGTACTTTTGACGGTGACCTCAGCGGCGCGGGCAGCTTGATCAAGGTGGGTACCGGCACGCTCACGCTCAACGGAATCAATGGCATCACCGGTAACACGGCGATCAACGCGGGCACTCTGGATGTCGATGGTTCCCTGGGCAGCGCGTCGGTCAACGTGAATACCGGCGGCACCCTCACCGGCAGTGGCTCGCTATTGGGTACGGCGAATATCAACAACGGCGGGCACCTGGCGCTGGGCAGTGGCACGACCTTGTCGGCTGGCGGCCTGAACATGAGTGCCGGGGCCAGTCTGGATGTGGCGCTTGGCGCACCGTCGCTGACCTCGCTGATGAATGTCGGTGGCAACGTGAATCTGGCCGGCGACCTTAATGTGAGCGATGCCGGTGGCTTTGGCGCCGGCGTGTATCGCTTGATCAACTACACCGGCGGCTTGACCGGCGCATTGAACGTCAACACGGTGCCGCTGGGTTATGGCCTGGGTGATCTGCTGGTACAGACCTCAGTGGGCAGCCAGGTCAACCTGGTGGTAGCGGCGCCGAATATTCGTTTCTGGGACGGCAGCAACACCCTTGCCAACGGCACTGTCGACGGTGGCAACGGCACCTGGACAGCGGGGGGCACCAACTGGACCTCGGCCGACGGCCTTTCCAACCAGACCTGGGGCGGTGGCTTTGCGGTGTTCCAAGGTGCTGCGGGGACTGTCAGCGTGAATGGCGTACAAACCATCACCGGTCTGCAATTCGTCACCGATGGCTACAGCCTGGTCAATGGCACCGGTGGGCAGTTGAGCACCGGCAGCGGCAACTTCGCCGTGCGCGTCGACCCACTGGCGACTGCCACCCTCGGCGTCGATATCACCGGCGCGGGCGTTCTGAACAAACTCGATACCGGCACGCTGGTGCTCAATGGCGCCAACAGCTACACCGGTGGCACCTTGCTCAATGGCGGTACCTTGGTGGTCGGCAGCAACACCGCGCTGGGTACTGGCGCCCTGACTGCTGCGGCGGGCACCACACTGGACAGCAACGCCTCCGTAACCCTGGGCAATGATGCGGTACTCAACGGCAGCCTGACGGTCGGCGGCAGCAACGCATTGGCGCTCAATGGCGCCATCAGTGGCATCGGTGGTCTGGTGAAGAACGGCACGGCAGACCTGACACTCGGCGGCACCAATACCTTCCTGGGCCCTGTGGCCTTGAACGCAGGCGGGCTGATCCTGGCCAGCAATACGGCGCTGGGCGCGGGCGTGTTGAACGCCGCCGGCGGCACAACATTGGACGCCAGCACGGCGGTTACTACCACTAACGCGATCAATCTGGCTGGCAACCTGGGCATCGGCGGCACCGCTGACCTGACGCTCGGCGGCGCAATCAACGGTGCGGGCAGCCTGACCAAGGAGGGCGCGGCCAATCTGATCCTCAGCGGCGCCAACGCCTACCTGGGTGGCACCACCCTGAACGCCGGTACGCTGACCTTGGGCAGCGCCACCGCCCTTGGTCTGGGCAACCTCACCGTTGGCGGCGCGGCGACCCTGGATAACACGGCAGCGCTGAGTGTGGGCAATGGCGTCGTGCTTGACGCCAACCTCGCCGTCACCGGCAGCAATGACCTGACCCTGGGTGGCCTGGTCACCGGCACGGCTGGCCTGAGCAAAGACGGCGCGGCCAACCTGACCCTCAATGGCGTCAACACCTTCCAGGGCGGCACCACCCTCAACGCCGGTACATTAACCCTGGGTACAGCAGCGGCCCTGGGTACCGGCGCCTTGAACGTAAACGGTGCAGCTACTCTGGCCAACAGCACGCCGCTGGTATTGGCCAATGCGGTCAACCTCAACGCCGGGCTGACCGTGGGCGCTCTCAACAACAACCTGACCCTGGCCGGCGTGCTGGCCGGCAGCGGTAGCCTGGTCAAAACCGGCACGGCGGATGTGAGCCTGACCGGCACTAACACCTTCAACGGCCTGTTCGATGTGCAATCGGGCAGCCTCACCACGCTGGGCAACGGAGCACTGGGTGTCGGCGCCGGGGTCAACCTGGCGAGCGGTACGTCCTTGAACCTGGGCGGCAGCGCCAGCCTGGGCGCCCTCACGGGTACCGGGCTTGCCACAGTAGGAGCCGGCAGCACCTTGAGCGTCGGCAACAATAACCTCGACAGCACTTTCGACGGGGTCGTGGCAGGCCTCGGCAACCTGACCAAAGACGGCACAGGCGCCTTGACCCTCGGTGGCCTCAGCGTGGTGACCGGGGATGCCCAGGTCAACGCCGGCAGCTTGCTCGTCAATGGCTCACTGGCCAGCGCCAATGTGGCGGTGGGCAGTGGTGCCACCCTCGGTGGTACCGGTACTTTGTTGGGCAACGTGAGCATCGCCGACGGCGGCCACCTGGCCGTCAATTCCGGCGCGACCCTCACCACCGGTTCGCTGCTGCTCAATGCCAACTCCAACCTGGATGCGGGCCTCGGCGCGCCCGCCACGGGCGGCACGGCGCTGGTGCAGGTCAACGGCAACCTGACTCTGGACGGCACCCTCAACGTCACGGATATCGGCGGCTTCGGTGCGGGTATCTACCGCCTGATCGACTACACCGGCGGCCTGACCAACAACGGCCTGCTGCTGGGCAGCCTGCCGGTGAACATCCCGGCCAGCGACCTGGACCTGCAAACCGCTATCGGTAACCAGGTCAACCTGCTGGTCAACGGCAGCACCAACGTGCAGTTCTGGGACGGCAGCCAAACCACGGGCAATGGCACCATCGAAGGCGGCAGCGGCACCTGGAGTGCAGGCGCCAGCCAATGGACCGGCGTCAACGGCGCATTCAATACAGCCTGGACCCCGAACAGCTTTGCCGTGTTCCAAGGCACGGCGGGCACTGTCACGGTTGACGGCGCGCAAGCCATCACCGGTTTGCAGTTCGTCACCGATGGCTACAACCTGGCCGGCGGGGCAGCGGGCGCCTTGACCCTGTTCAACGGCGTGGGCGGCAACACCGCCGTACGTGTCGATCCCGGCGTCACTGCCACCCTGGGCGTCGCGCTCAACGGCGGCGGCACCCTGGCCAAGCTCGACACCGGCACCCTGGTGCTTAACGGTGCCAACAGCTACACCGGCGGCACCGCCCTGGATGGCGGCACGCTGGTGGTCGGCAATGACAGTGCCCTGGGCAGCGGCGCCTTGACCACCGCCAACGGCACCACCCTGGACAGCAACACCGCAGTCAGCCTGGCCAATGCGCTCAACGTCAACGGTAGCCTGACCCTCGGCGGCAGCAATGCCCTGACTCTGGCCGGCACCGTGGCGGGCACGGGCAGCCTGATCAAGAATGGCATCGCCAACCTGACCCTCAGTGGCAACAACACCTATGCCGGCCCAACCGCACTCAACGCAGGCGGCCTGATCCTGGCCTCCAACACGGCCCTGGGCAGTGGCGCCCTGAACGCGGCCGCCGGCACCACCCTCGACAGCAGCACGGCGGTCGCCCTGGCCAATACGGTCAATCTGGCCGGCAACCTGGGCATTCTAGGCACCGCCGACCTGAGCCTGAACGGCCTGGTCAGCGGTACCGGTGGGCTGACCAAAACCGGCGCGGGCGACCTCACGCTCAACGGCGCCAATGCCTACTTGGGCGGCACGCAGTTGAATGCCGGCTCCCTGACCCTTGGCAATGCGTCGGCCCTGGGCAGTGGTGCCTTGGCGGTCAATGGGGCAGCCACCCTGGACACCAACACGGCGTTGGCCCTGGCCAATAACACCAGCCTGAATGCCGCGCTCACCGTCGGCGGCAGCAACGACCTGAGCCTCAACGGCGTGGTGGACGGCAGTGGTTCGTTGAGCAAGGCCGGTGGCGCCAACCTGACCCTGAGCGGCGCCAATACCTACAGCGGCGGCACGGCACTCAATGCCGGTACGCTGACCCTCGGCAGCACCACGGCCCTGGGCTCGGGCGCGCTGACCGTCGGCGGTGCGGCGACCCTGGCCAATAGCACGCCGCTGGTGCTGGCCAATGCGGTCAACCTCAATGGCGACCTCAGCGTCGCTGGCAGCAACAACCTGACCCTGGCCGGCGTACTCGCTGGCAATGCAGCGCTGATCAAGAATGGCGCGGCGGACCTGCTGCTGACTGGCAACAACAGCTTCAGCGGCCCACTGACCGTGGCGGCCGGCAGCGTGACCACGGCGGGTAACGGTGCGCTGGGCACCACCTCCGGCGTCACTGTCGGCAGCGGCGCGAGCCTCAACCTGGGTGGCAATGCCAACCTCAACAGCCTGGCTGGCACCGGTACGGTGCAGGTGGCGGGCGGCGCTACGCTGGCGGTGGGAGGCAGCAACCTCGATAACAGCTTTGGCGGCGCGCTCAACGGTGCCGGAAACCTGGATAAAAACGGCAGCGGGGTGCTCAACCTGAGCGGCACCAATGCCCTCAGCGGCGCGGCCAACGTCAACGGCGGTACCTTGAATGTCACAGGTTCCCTGGCCAGCGGCACGGTGGCGGTGAACAGCGGCGCAACCCTGGCCGGCAGCGGTTCATTGGCCGGCGCGGTGTCCGTGGCCGACGGTGGGCACATCGGCCTGGCCTCCGGCAGCACACTGTCGGTGGGCTCGTTGGTGCTGGGTGGCAACTCGAACCTGGATGTTGGCCTCGACACTCCGGTGCTGGGCGGCGGCACAGGCCTGCTGAATGTCGGCGGCGACCTGACTCTGGACGGTAACCTCAATGTCACCGATATCGGCGGCTTTGGCAGCGGCGTCTACAACCTCATCAACTACACCGGGGCCTTGACCGATAACGGCCTGGCGCTCGGCACACTGCCAGGCAGTGTGGTACCGGGTGATCTGCAAGTGCAGACCGCGATCACCAGCAAGGTCAACCTGCTGGTGACTGCACCCAACACCACCGTGCAGTTCTGGGATGGCAACAGCCTGATCGGCAACGGTGCGATTGACGGCGGCAACGGCACCTGGAACGCCGGCAATACCAACTGGACCAATGTCGACGGCACCCTCAACCAGGGCTGGGTCAACAGCTTCGCGGTGTTCCAAGGCGCGGCGGGCAACGTGACGGTGGACGGCACGCAGAACATCACCGGCATGCAGTTCGTCACCGATGGCTACACCCTGGGCACTGGCACAGCGGGCGTACTCAACCTGGTCAATGGCGGCACCGGCAACACCGCGGTGCGCGTCGACCCGAACGCCACCGCGACCCTGGGCGTGACCCTCAACGGAGCTGGCACCCTGGCCAAGCTCGACAGTGGCACCCTGGTACTCAACGGCAATAATGGCTACACCGGCGGTACCGCGCTGAATGGCGGCACCCTGGTGGTGGGCAACAACAGTGCCCTCGGCACAGGCGCTCTGACGGCGGCCGGCGGCACCACCCTGGACAGCAACGCGGCGGTCAGCCTGGCCAATGCGGCTGTACTCAACGGTGCCTTGGCGGTGGCAGGCAGCAACGCGCTGACCCTGGACGGGGTTATCAGCGGCAGCGGCAGCCTGGTGAAAAACGGTGCGGCAGCGCTGACGCTCAATGGCGTCAACAGCTACAGCGGCGGCACTGGCCTGAACGCCGGTCAATTGATCCTTGGCAATAATGCTGCCCTGGGCAGTGGTGCCTTGACGGTCGGCGGCGCGGCGCAACTGGATGGCAGCACCGACCTGCAACTGGCCAATACCCTCAACCTGGGTGGCCCGCTGACCCTGGCCGGCAGCCACGACCTGGCCCTCAATGGCGTGGTCAGCGGCACTGGCAGCCTGGTGAAAAACGGCAGCGGCGCCTTGTTGCTGACAGGTGCCAACACCTACAGCGGCGGTACCACGCTCAACGGCGGCACCACCACGGGCAACACCACCAGCCTGCAAGGCGCCATCGCCAACAACGCGGCGTTGACCTTCGAGCAAGCCATTGACGGCACCTACACCGGCAACCTTACCGGCGCTGGTGTACTGAACAAAACCGGCACCGGAGCGTTGCTGCTGACTGGCAACAACACCTTTACCGGTACTACCAACGTCAACACCGGCAGCCTGCTGGTCAACGGCACCTTGAACAGCGCCGCAGTGCAAGTCGCCAGCGGCGCGACCCTCGGCGGCAGCGGCACCCTGGGCGGTGCGGTGAACATGGCAGACGGCTCGGTGCTCCAGGCCGGCGCCGCGACGCCGCTGTCGGTGGGTTCGCTGGCCTTGTCATCGGGCACCACCCTGGACTTCGCCCTCGGCGCACCGGGTGCTTCCAGTACGGCGGTGAACGTGGCGGGCAACCTGACCCTGGACGGCACTCTCAACGTCAGCGATACCGGCGGCTTCGGCGTCGGCGTGTACCAACTGTTCCGCTACGGCGGCAGCTTGACCGATAACGGCCTCACCTTTGGCACCTTGCCGGTGGCACTGGGCAACCTGAGCCTGCAAACGGCGCTGGCCAACCAGCTCAACCTGGTGGTGCAAACCGCGCCAGGGCAAATCCAGTTCTGGAACGGCGGCACCACCAACCCCGATGGCACCATTACCGGTGGCAGTGGTACCTGGGGCCCGGGCACCAACTGGACTGACCCGACCGGCACCCAGGGGCAGGCGTCCACCAACCAGTTCGCGGTATTTGGCGGGCAGGGCGGCACCGTGACCGTGGTTGGCAACCAAGGCTTCACCGGCCTGCAAGTGCTGGACGCCGGCTACGTGCTGACGGCCGGCGAAGGCGGCAGCTTGAGCCCGACCAATGCGGCGGATGGCAGCCTGGCGCCAGTGCGGGTCAATTCCGGCGTGACCGCTCAGATTGATGCTCCGCTGGTGGGGACCGGCGGCATCAACAAACTGGATGCCGGTACCTTGCTGCTGACTGGCGCGAATACCTACACCGGCAGCACTACCGTCAGTGGCGGTACGCTGGCGGGCACCACCACCAGCCTGCGTGGCAGGATCCTCAACAACGCGCGGTTGTTGTTTGCCCAACGCACCAATGGCCAATTCAGCGGCACCTTGAGCGGCACCGGTGCGCTGATCAAGCAAGGCGCAGGCGCGCTGTTGCTGACCGGCAACCAGCCGTTCAGCGGCACCGTGGCGGTGGAAGAGGGCGTGTTGCAAGTGGGCAACGCGGCCAACCCAGGCGCCGTGCTCGGCGGCCAAGTCACCGTGGCCAACGGTGCGGGGCTGACCGGTAACGGCAGTGTCGGTTCGCTGGTCAACAACGGCTCGGTGACACCCGACAGCGGAAAGCTGACCGTGGCCGGCAACTTTACCAACGCCAGTACCGGTGCGCTGAACCTGGTGATCACCCCATCCACCACCGGCTCCCTGGCCGTGGGCGGCACCGCCAACCTGGGCGGCACCTTGAATGTGGTCAACCTGGCACCCTATGCCGGCGCCACCACCTACACCCTGCTGACCGCGGGCGCAGTCAACGGTACCTTTGCCACCACCAATCTGGAGAACCTGGCGTTCCTCACTACCGCGTTGAACTACAGCCCAACCCAAGTGGCCCTGGCGGTCAGCCGCAACGACGTCAGTTACGCCAGCGTGGCGGCCACTGGTAACCAGCGCGGCGTGGCGGCGGCGTTGGGCACAGGCACCGCAGTCGGTGGCGCAGCGGTGCAAAACGCACTGCTTAATGGAGATGTGGCAGCGGCACGTGCAGCCTTCGACAGCTTGTCCGGCGAAATCCACGCCAGCACCGCCAGCGCCATGCTTGAAGATTCGCGTTATGTGCGTGACGCGGTCAACGAGCGTCTGCGCCAACCCGGTTGCTACCGCGAGGACGACCCGCGCAATGCCCTGGCACCTAGCGAGAACCACCTGAGCAGCGCCGGTTGTCACGGCGAGATGGTCGGCTGGATGCGCGTGCTTGGCACCTGGGGCCATATGGGCGGTGACAGCAACACCGCCAAGCTGGACCGCAACCTCAGCGGCTTCCTGCTCGGCACCGACAAGCAAGTGGACGACGCCTGGCGCATGGGCGTGGCCGCCGGCTACACCCGCAGCGACCTGGACGCCAAGCGCCGCAATTCCAGCGCTGATGTGGACAGCTACCACCTGATGGCCTACACCGCCTACCAGCAGGAAGCCTTCGCCGCACGGATGGGCGTGGCGTACAGCTGGCATGACGTCGAAAGCAAGCGCAACGTGGCCGTCGGTGGCGAGGGCCAACGCCTCAAAGCCGATTACAAGGCACGCAGTGCGCAGGTGTTCGGTGAAGTCGGCTACACCATTCAAACCCCTAGCGTGGCGCTGGAGCCGTTCGCCGGCCTGGCCTACGTCAACTACGACAGCGACACCATCAAGGAAAAAGGCGGTTCGGCAGCCCTGCGTGGCGATGCCGACCAGGACATCACCTACTCGACCCTGGGCGTGCGCATTGGCCAGACCATCACCCTGGGCAACGGCTCGAAAATCACCCCACGGGGCAGCATCGGCTGGCGCCATGCCTTCGGTGATACCAAGCCCGACGCCGACCTGAGCTTTATCAATGGCGGTGGCTCGTTCAGCACCCAAGGCGTGCCGATTGCCAAGGACAGCGCAGTGGTGGAAGCGGGGCTGGATTACCAGATCAGCCAGAACGGCAGACTGGGCCTGGGCTATTCGGGCCAACTCTCGCGTAACGACAAGGACCACGCAGTGACCGTGAGTTTCTCCCTCGGTTTTTGATCACGGCCGAGTTTTTTGAACCGCCCGAAAGGGCGGTTTTTTTTGGAAGATTTTTTGAAGAAGTACGTTGGTTCATGAAAGCAGGGCATTTATTGCTCACCGGGCAGCCTGAAGGATGTGAATACAATTTCTTCCGGAACACGGCTGGCGACCAACCGACGCCGGCCTAAAGTTATGCACTTGAGTTTATATTCCTTGGGTGGCATATTTGCATGGTCTGGGACATTGAATACACGGATGAATTCGAAGAGTGGTGGGATGGCTTGGATGCAAAGGAGCAATCGTCGGTGGCTGCCAGTGTTGATTTGCTGGGGCTGTTCGGGCCTGGGCTGCGCTTTCCCCATAGCAGCGATATCAAGGGTGCTCGGCACGGCAACCTGCGAGAGTTGCGGGTACAGCATGCAGGGCGACCTTACAGGGTGTTGTATGCCTTCGATTTTCGGCGCTGTGCAGTGTTGCTGATAGGTGGCGATAAAACCGCACAGCACCGTTGGTACCACGAGTACGTACCCTTGGCAGAGAAGCTGTACGACGTACATTTAGACTCATTGCGTAAAGAGGGCCGTGACCATGGCTAAGAAATTCGCGGAACTGAAAGCTCGCATGACACCTGAGGCGCACGCCGATGCCGAGCAGATATTTCAGCAACACTTGAAAGAAATGCCGCTGCATGAGTTGCGCAAAGCCCAGCAACTGAGCCAGGCAAGCCTGGCAAAGGCATTGAATATCAACCAGGCAGCGGTTTCGAAGATGGAGCGTCGTACTGATATGTACATCAGCACGTTGCGTGACTACATACGTGCGATGGGGGGCGAGCTGGAAATCATCGCCACTTTTCCGGATGGCCAGGTCAAAATTGACAACTTTGCCTGTTGAAGTAGCTGGGCTCTTCGCCAGATTCAGGCTATTCCAATTGTCCTGAGCGTGGCGAACGCTGGTCAGGATTCACCTTCCTTGTCGGCTCTGTTTGTTACTATCGCCATCCCTTCCGCCAGGAGTCACCGCCCCATGCAACACCAGTGGGATGAAATGCACCGCACCCGCAAACCCACGTTCGTCTTGTGTGGCGAGCCCCAGGGGGATGTGCTCAATCTCTATGTTCACGGTTATTCGGCATTCTTCAACCGTCAGCAACTGGGCAGTTTCAAGGAGCAACTGGCCGGTATCGAAGGGTCGACCAACCTGATGTTGTTCTGGCCGGCGGGGCATTTTCTGGAAAACCTGTTTGCACCGTTCAAGGACGTGCTCGCCTCGCTGCTCGGCGGTGGCGGCCTGGGCGCGGCGACGGTGGGCGTGGGCAAGGCCATTGCCTATTTTCTCGACCATTACAAAAGTGTCGAGGCACGGGTCGATGAAGTGGCCAAGACGTTATTGCCAGAGCTGGCCGGCTACCTGCACGACCAGTCGCTGCCGGTACGGCGTATCAACCTGATCGGCCACTCCCTGGGCGCGCGTATCCTGGTCAAGAGCTTGCTGGCCAGCCCCGAGATTGCTCGCGAACTGCCGCTCGATAACCTGTTGTTGATGGGCGGGGCGATTTGTACATCGAGCCCCTGGGATGATGTGTCGGCGCCGCTCAAGGGGCGGTTGATCAACTGCCACTCCAGCAAGGACTGGGCGCTGGCCATGAAACCCGATACCGAGCGTTGCATTGGCCGCTATGCGATTGACGTAACGCCCGCGCTCAAGTCCAAGGTCACCAATGTGCACCTGGCCAGCTTCGATCATGCCGCCTATTGGCCGCAGTTGAAGACGGTGGTGCAGTACACCGATTTGCTGCAGGAGCGGCGCGGCATGATCCGTGTGGACTCGCGCAGCAGTGAAGTGCGTTTTGCCGAAGCGGACGTGGACCTGTACCCGGCATTGGTGCAAGCGCGGCCGGAGGAGCTGAAGTTTCTTGCTGAACTGATGGCGCAAAAGCGCAGTGCCGCGATTGATGCCAGTGTGCGCGAGCCGTTGAAACTGGCCATTGAATTGCAGCGCATGGGCGGTGATAGCTTTATGAACCTGGCCCGTGGCCATGGCGTGGGCTATCGCCAGATTGCCGAAGATGTGGCGCAACGCCTGGGCATCAAGTTCGACCAACCACTTGAACACGTGGCGCTGGCAGAGATCGAAGGGCAGGTCGCAGAAACACTGATCGAGCAATATAAGGACAAACTCAGTCGCGCTGATCGCCAGGCGTTCGAGGCCGAGCTCAAGGCGGCTGCACAGAAAGAGCAGGGGCTGTTCAACCGTTTCGATCTGGGGCGTTCGGCCACCACCGCCTTGAGCGGCACGGCGTTGGCCGGGCTGACCGGGTTTATCCTGCGGCGTGGTGCGGCCACGGCGATTCCGGTGGTGGGCCAGGCGCTGGCTGCGGCGATGTTGCTGGTCAGCGGGGTGCGAGCGTTTTCCGGCCCGGCATATTCGATCACCACCCTGGCGGTACTGGTGATCGGCGTGATTCGCCAGCGCATGGAGCGCGAGGCGCTTAACCAGGAACTGGAGCTGGTGGTGCAAGTGGTGGAAGCGTTTGACCTGCCGCGAGACACGGTGATGCGCACGGTCGCGTCCGACTGATAAGCTGCTGCCCAAGTCTTGTGTATTTGCCTGGAATACCGCGTGAAATTCAGCCTGCCGAAAATCGCTACCGCCCCGTTCTGCCCGCCGGAAGTGGCCGGCTCTGTCGCTGTTGATCCCAAGGCCTCGTTTTTTAAACGGGTGCTGATGTTCGCTGGCCCCGGCCTGTTGATCTCCATCGGCTACATGGACCCCGGCAACTGGGCAACGGCCATTGAAGCCGGTTCACGCTACGGCTACAGCCTGTTGTTTGTGGTGCTGCTGGCCAGCCTGGCGGGGATGGCGGTGCAGTGCCTGTGTTCACGGCTGGGTATCGCAACTGGCAAGGACCTGGCGCAACTGTGCCGTGAGCGCTACAGCCAGCGCTCTGCTCGTACCCAGTGGGTGTTGGCGGAAATCTCCATCATCGCCACAGACCTTGCCGAAGTGCTCGGCTGCGCCCTGGCGTTTCACCTGTTGCTGGGCGTGTCGCTGACCACTGGTATTGTCATCACTGCTTTCGATACGCTGTTGATCCTGGCCCTGCAAAATCGTGGTTTTCGCCGCCTGGAAGCGATCATGCTGGCGCTGGTCGCCACCATCGGCGTGTGCTTTTTCATCGAACTGGTGCTGATCAAACCCTACTGGCCCGACGTGCTCAGTGGCTTCACTCCGTCACTGTCGGCTATCAGCGATGCGGCGCCGTTGTACTTGGCCATCGGTATTCTCGGCGCGACGGTCATGCCCCATAACCTCTACCTGCACACCTCCATCGTGCAGACCCGCCTGATCGGCAAGGACCTGGCGAGCAAACAGGACGCGGTCAAGCTGGCGCGTATCGACACCATCGGCTCCCTGGCCTTGGCGCTGTTGGTCAACGCCGCCATCCTGGTGCTGGCGGCTGCAGCCTTCTACAAGACCGGCCATACCGATGTGGTGGAGATCCAGGACGCCTATCACCTGCTCGATCCCTTGGTCGGCGGTGCTTTCGCCAGCATTCTGTTCGGTATCGCCTTGCTGGCTTCGGGCCAGAGTTCGACCTTTACCGGCACCATTGCCGGCCAAGTGATCATGGAGGGTTACCTCAACCTGCGCATACCCTGCTGGCAGCGCCGCCTGATTACCCGTGGGCTGGCGCTGATCCCGGCGTTTCTCGGGGTATGGCTGATGGGTGACGATGCTATCGGCAAGCTGCTGATTCTCAGCCAGGTGGTCCTGAGCCTGCAGTTGCCCTTTGCGCTGTACCCGCTGATCCGCATGACTGGCGACAAGCAATTGATGGGGCCATTCGTCAACCGGCTGCCCACGCGGCTGCTGGCGTGGTTTCTGTTCGCGGTGATCAGTGGGGCGAATGCGTGGTTGATCGGGCAGTGGTTGTTCTGAGCTAGGGTTGAGTCATGTGCTCGTTTTCTCAACACCGCCTTCGAACAGTTTGCGCTCCATCAGGGGGCGGTCACACTCACCGATCCCAATACGGCACCGTCCCAAAACACTCCACGAAATAGTCGATCACCGTGCGCACCTTCAATGAGAGCCTGCGGCTGCCCGGCCACAACGCGGCGATCTGTTGGGGCTCCAGGGTTGTCGCGACCTCATACTCACTCAACACCGCCTGCAAGGTGCCGGCGCGCAGGCTTTCGCCAATCAGCCAGGAAGGAAACACCACCAGGCCCAGGCCCTGTTCGGCGGCGTGGGTGAGGGTGTCGGCGTGGTTGCCGGTGATGGGGCCGCTGACGCTATAGGGGGTCCAATCGCCCTGGCCGCGGCGGAAGAACCAGCGCTGCTGACCGGTGATGCCTTTGTAGGCCAGGCAGTGGTGGTGGGCCAGTTCGTCGGGGTGGCGCGGCGTGCCATGCTGGGCCAGGTAGGCGGGGCTGGCTGCGATGCGAAAGCGTTGCGGCGCGAAGATGCGCGCCTGCATGCCCGAGTCATTGAGCACGCCGATACGAAACAGCAGGTCGGTGCCGTCTTGCAGCGGGTCGACGAAGGTGTCGGTCTGCTGGATATCCAGTTGCAGCTTCGGGTAGCGCCGGCACAGCCCTCCCAGCCAGGGTGAAAGGTGACGCTGGCCGAACGCCATGGGCGCGTTGATGCGCACCAGACCGCTGGGTTCGCTGTCTTGCTCCTGCAGGGCCTGGTTAGCCGTCTCCAACTGCTCGAGTAGCAAGCGTGCGTGACGGCCCAGCAGGCGGCCAGCTTCGGTGGGGCTGACGGCACGCGTATGGCGGTAGAGCAATTGCTGGCCGACGGCCTGTTCCATCAGTTGAATCTGCCGCGAAATGGAGGAGGGCGCCAGGCTTTCGCGGCGGGCCACTTCGGAAAAGCTGCCCTGGTCCAGCACGGCCACAAACAGGCGTAGCGCCTTGAAACTCAGTTCATTCAAGCCCTGCATCGTCTCTCCAGGCTGTGCGTTTTGCGCAAAGGTGTTGTCCGCATACTCCCATTTATCGCACAGCACGGCCACCGGATAATGCGCGCCATGTTTTTCCTTTCTTGATACACGGGTGATGTATGCAGGCACGTTCTACCGAAGGCCTGGCGCAGGCCAGGCCGAGCAATAACCTTCTACGGCTGCTGCTGTTGCCGTTGGTGATTCTGGCGGGCATGGGCCTGTCGGTGGAGGCCGGATTGCTCGGGCCATTGGGCGCGCAGGTCGGGCATTTGTGGGCGACGTTGAGCATCTTTGGCGTTGGCACGGCGATTCTGTTTTTACTGCTGCTGTTCAGCGGCCCGCAAAAGGGTCCAGCATTCACGCAACTGCCACGCTGGCAGCTGATCGGCGGGTTTCTGGGGCCGATGTACGTGGTGGTGTTGACCCTGGCCACACCGCACATCGGCATCGCGATGACCATGATCGCGATCCTCTCGGGCCAGGTGGGCAAGAGTGTGTTGATCGACCACTTCGGCTGGTTCGGCACGGCGCGCAAACGGGTCAATGGCGAGCGCTGGATCGCGTTGGCGTTGATTGTGGCGGCTCTGGTTCTGATTGCACGAGGTTAAGACGATGAATCTGTTTATGTTGTTGGTGGTGGTGATTGCAGCGGGGGCGGTGCTGAGTGTGCAGGCCGCTATCAATGGGCGTCTGGGCCAGACGGTGGGGGTATTGCGCAGCAGTCTGTTGACCTTCGCGGTGGGCGCGCTGACCACGACGCTGTTGATATTTTTCTTCGAGCCGGCCCAGGCCGTCAGCCTGCTGGAGGTGCCAAAGTGGCAATTGACCGGTGCCCTGTTTGGCGTGGTGTACATGATGGTGATGGTCGGCGCGGTGCCTGTGGTCGGCACAGCCGTCGCCACGGTGGCGGTGATTGTCGGGCAACTGGGCATGGGCATGCTGATCGACAACTTTGGCTGGCTGGGCAACCCGGCGATCGAGCTGTCGGGCAGCCGTATCCTCGCCATGCTATTGCTTGCCCTGGCGTTGGTGTTCATGTACCGCAGTAATAGCCGCCGGGCCGACTGACGGCGCTGAACCATGCTTGCTTGCCCAGGGTCACTGCTTAAGGTGCGGCGCTCGCCGCATCGGACGACCATGAAAAAGGAGTCTGACCATGCCAGATCAAACCTGTGCTTGCCCTCACTGCAAATGTGTATTGGGCGCTGACGCAATAATGAAAGACGGCAAGGGCTATTGCTGCCAGGGCTGTGCCGAGCACCATGCTCATGGTGAACCCTGCGCGGCGGCGACGGGTTGCGAATGCGCCAAGTCAGCCCACGGTTGACAGGATTGACCTGCAGGCCCGGCCACCCGGTGCCTGCAGGATGAGTAAAAACAGTACGCTTGCCGGCGACCAGTCTTTACCATGGTCACCCGACCCGATTGATGTGTACCCGCAATGGCCCTGGCCGCGCCCCCCGACCTCAGTGATCACGCCGTTCCCGTGCAGCCGTTGGCGCGTACCTACTCGCGTGGGTTGTACGTAGAGCCGCACAGTCACGATTGGGGCCAGTTGCTCTACGCCATGAGCGGAGTGATGTGGGTCGAGACGCCCCGCGAAGCCCTGGTAGTGCCGCCCCAGCGTGCGGTGTGGTTGCCACCGGGGGTGGAGCACGGGATCCGCGTGGTCTCCGATTTGCAGATGCGCAATATCTACCTGCGCCCGGCGTTGGCGGCGACCCTGGACAGCCAGGTGCAGGTCATAGAAGTGGGCCGCTTGTTGCGTGAGTTGATCGTGACATTGGTGGAGCAGGGCGATCACGGCGATGCGGCCTATTACGAGGCTGTCGTAGGCCTGGCCCTGTTGGAGTTGCAACGCGCACGGCGCTCGCCTATTCGCATCGCCATGCCGGTGGCGGCTGATCGTCGGCTGATCAATGCGTGCCAGGCCGTCATGGCGTCGCCTTCCCTGGACATCCCGTTCGAGCAGCACGCCGAGGCCGCGGGCGCCAGCGTGCGCACCCTGGCGCGGTTGTTCCAGCAGCACCTGGGCATGGGGTTTGCCCAGTGGCGCCGTCAGGTGCAGTTGGCTACGGCGGCGGCGGAGTTGATCCAGGGCCATTCGGTGAGCGGCATAGCGCGCACCCTGGGCTATTCGCCCAGTAGCTTCAGTGACATGTTCCGACGTGAACTGGGAGTATCGCCGTCGCAGTACAGGGGTTGGCCGAAATCCTGAAGCACTTGGCCGATACCCACGGTAGACGCGCCCTAGACTGAGCCCATCAATCAACCGGGCGCAGCGTTCATGAGCTATTTGATTTCCTTGGCCATCGGCCTGTTTGTCGGCGTGATCTACGGCGCGCTGGACTTCCGCTCGCCTGCACCGCCCGCTATCGCACTGGTCGGCCTGATGGGCATGCTGCTCGGCGAAAAGCTCTGGCCCATGGCGCGGCAGTTGGTCAGTGGTTGGTTGTCCTGATCCCTTTTTCCTTCCACGGATGCCCTCTATGAACGCACTGCAATTTGCCGCCACCGGCGACCTCGCCCACCTGCGCCTGCTGGAGGTGCCCATGCCGGTACCGTCTGCCGGCGAAGTGCTGGTCAAGGTCAACGCGGCGGGCCTGAACCCCAGCGACGTCAAAAACGTGCTTGGCCGTTTCCCCTACACCACGCTGCCACGCATCCCTGGGCGTGACTTCGCAGGCGTGGTGGTGGAAGGCCCGCAGGCATTGCTCGGCCAGGAGGTCTGGGGCACCGGTCGTGACCTGGGTTTTTTCGCTGACGGTTCCCATGCCCAATACCTACGCGTGTCAGCCAAGGGCATGGCGTACAAACCTACGCACTTGAGCTTTGCCCAGGCGGCCAGCCTCGGTGTGCCCTATACCACCGCCTGGGATGCCCTGGAGCGCAGCGGCGTTGGCAAGGGCACGCGCTTGCTGGTGATCGGCGCCAACGGCGCGGTCGGCAGTGCGGCGTTGGCGCTGGCGAAGATACGCGGTGCGCAGGTATTGGCGGCCGTGCGCAAGGCCGATCAGCTCGAGATGTTGCAGGCCCAAGGGCTGGAGGCGATTGCCTTGGGCAAGCCGGAGGAATTGGGCGCGCAAGTGCAGGCCGTGTTCAAGGGCGGCGCCGACGTGATCTTTGACACTACCGGTTTCTGGCTGCCTGCCGCGGTGGCGGGGCTGGCACCGTTCGGCCGCATCGCCATCATCGCCGCACCGGTTGACGGCCATGTGCAGTTACCGGCCCTGGCGCTGTACCGTAAGGGCGGGTCGGTGGTGGGGATCAACTCTTTGCTCTATAGCTGCGAACAATGCGCGGTGATGCTGGAGGCGTTTGGGCGCTTCTTTGATGAAGGCCTGTTGCCGCTGCCTACAGGGTTGCGTGAAGTGGCGTTGGCGGAGGGTGTTCAGTGCTATGCAGAAGTGAACAACGGCAGCCCAGACAAAATCATCTTCCTGCCGTGATGGATAGAAATGTGGGAGCGGGCTTGCTCCCGCTCGACAGCGCAGCTGGAGCCGGCTTTTTTGGGGGCGCTACGCACCCCAGCGCAAGCAAGCTTGCTCGCCACAGCAAGCCCGCTCCCACAGTGTTGATCTTTATTCGGCTTCGGGAACGCCTTTTTCCCACGCCGACCAGTTCTTCACAATCGCTTGGACCAACGGGTTGCCCGTGCGGTACAGGTTTTCCAGCGCCGGTACAAACCCACCCTGGTCCGCATACTTGAGCAGGTTGTCCACTTCGCTGTAGCCAGGGTAAGGCCGGTCAAAGTCGGAACCTGCGCGCACCACGGCCAGGCGCTGGATATCCACCAAGCCTTCGCGGCTGGCGCGCAGCAGCGCTTCGTAGGTGGAGTTGTCTTCCTGTTGGGTGGTGCAGTATTCGCCTTTGTTGTCGGTGAGCAACTTGGTCCAGACTTCGGCACGTTCGCTCAACCGGGTACCGGAAAACCAGGTGTTGCCCGCCAGGGTGTCGCAGCGGGTGACTTGCGGCGGCTGGTTGGCCGGGGCGGCGGGGTAGTGTTTGCGCCAGGCGGCGGACTCTGTGCTTTCTGTCAGCTCCACCTTGTGCGACAAGGCAAACGCCTTGGCTTGCAGCTTTTGGTTGAGCTCAAACACTTCGGTCTTGTAGTCCAACGGTGGTTTTTCGTTGGGCCCCTTGGTGTTGATCCCGATATAGCCCGTCGGCCAGTCCTTGGGTGCATCCCGTGAATCTAGCTCCCACTGCGTGCCGAACTCCACCAGGTAATGAGCCCAGGCGGCGGTGCCGATGGTGCCGTGCTTGGGGCTGATACCGGCGATTCCGGCGATCAGGAAGTAACTCTGGCGCAGGTCGAACTTGGGCGACAAGGCCAGGGCCAGGGTAGACGCGGCAGCGTTGGTCTGGCCCATGCCGGTTACCAGCAGGCACACGTCTTGGGTGTTGCAGCGAATCACGGGATATTCGGCGGACAAGCCCGGAACGCGTACCTCTTGTTTAAGTTCGAGGCGGTCGATCCAGGTTTGCGCCTCGGGGGCGAACATGGTGATCAGCATCACCTTGGGTTTGATCGGTGGCGGGTTATCCGCCAGCACCACGTGAGGCAATAGGGCCAGGCCGACGGCCAGCGAGACACGGGTCAATGCGTTCATCTAAAGCTCCTTGATCAGAATTGATAGCCCACGCCAGCGTAGTAACCCCAGCCGTCTGAGCGTGCGCGGAAGTTGCCTTCGCCGAAATTCAACTCGCTGCCATCCTCCCAGTTGCCGCCGTTGTGAAAGTAACGGCCGACCAGGGTAAAGCGCAGGTGGGTAAACGAGTACAGCAATACGTTGGTGGCCACCAGGGAGTTGGCGGTGCGCGCCGGGTTGTCCTTGTGCAGGTCCGAGCCGAAATCGTAGTTGGTGAAACCGATGTAGGTCAGCGAGGCGCCGTTGTCGAACTTGCCGATGGGCACGATGTACTTCATCTGCGCTCGGTAGCCGTCCCAGGAGTACTCATTGCTGGCACCGTAGTTTTCCCACTGGTAGCGCCCGTAGAAATTGGCCGACAGGTTGACTCGCGAGTGGGTGTCGATATCGGTGCCCAGGCCGCTGTACAGGGTGTTGGCGCGGTTTTCCTTGCGGCTGCCGTGGTCGTAGATCCAGTCAAAGGCCACATACCATTCCTTGAATGGGCCAATTGCCAGGCTGCGTCCTGCGAGGTAGTCGATGGAGATCCGCGGTTCATGCTCCATGAACACCGGCGAGCCATGGTCCCACACACCTTTGTCATTACTGTTACCGATGGTGAGGATCTTCGGCACATCGATATAGCCGTACAACTCAAAGGGGCCCTTGCGCCCGAAGTACTCGTATTCCAGGTAGACGTCATCTTGAGGCTTGGGGCCGAAACTGATGTCTTTGCTGCCAATCAGCGTGAGGTCCTGGTTAAACCACTCGGACAGATACACGCCTTTTTTCGCCGGGGGGTTGGCTTCAGGGCTGAGGGTTTCGCCCTGTGCTGAGTCATCCACGGGCTTTTCCTGCGCCAAAATGGGTGCACTGAGTACTCCCGTAACGGCAGCCAGTAGCAACGAAACGCCAAGACCAGCACGAGGCTTTGAGGTGGGGTGCATTGAAAGTCCTTATTCTTACGCGGTTTAAACCCGATTAGACGGGGAGGAGTGAACTTGGCGGTCAAGTTCGTTCCGCAAACGTTTGCACAGGTTGTACCAACTTGGGTCAATGGCTTGAACTATCTAGAAAAAAGAGCAATTAGCCGACGCTTTGGTCAGGAAAACAGTGGGATTTCTGTCATCCTGATGCGTCACCCCTGTGGAGGAATCTGATGTTCGAACACTACCTGCGTGCCTGGGAGCTGAGTGCCGATGGAGAGCCTATCGTCACACCCGGCAGCCACCTGTTGCCGGTCCGCTGGAAGGGCGTGCCGGCGATGTTGAAAATTGCTCATACCCCTGAGGAAAAACTCGGCGGCCGCCTGCTGAGTTGGTGGGCCGGTGACGGTGCGGCACGGGTGTTCGCCCATGACCACACTGCAGTGTTAATGGAACGCGCCACGGGCCCAGGTTCCTTGATGCGCATGGCCCTCAATGGTCAGGACGACGAAGCCAGCCAGATCGCCTGCGCAACCCTGGCCCGGCCGCATGCGCCTCGTGTGTCGCCGCCCGAAGGGTTGGTTGGGCTGGATGAGTGGTTCAGATCCTTGTGGCACGCCGCCGAACAGGAGGGCGGTGCCTTACGCGACTGCGCGGCGACGGCCCGGACATTGCTGGCTGCGCAACAGGAGGTTGTGGTACTGCACGGTGATTGCCATCACGACAATATCCTCGACTTTGGCCCTCGTGGCTGGCTGGCGATTGATCCAAAGCGGGTGATGGGCGAGCGCGGTTACGATTACGCTAATCTGATCTGCAATCCGGACTTGCCGACCAGTAGCGATCCACTGCGTTTCAGCCGCCAGGTTGGGGTTATCGCCCTGGCGGCCGGCCTCTCACGTCCGCGTTTGTTGCAATGGGTGGTGGCTCATGCCGGGTTGTCTGCCGCCTGGTTTCTGGAAGACCAGGAGCGCGAGCGTGCCATGATTGAGTTGCAGGTTGCCCGTCTGGCACAGCAGGCACTGGCTCAAGGGGCGGGCGAGTAAGGCGGCGGGTGATGGGTAACCGGGGTGAATAATTGAAGTGCGGCCTGCCGCCGGTACTCACTCGGCGTCTGGTGCATTTCGATACGAAAGTGGCGATTGAAATTCGACAGGTTGGCGTAGCCCACCTCAAAGCAGATGTCCGCCACTGACATCTGGCTGTGCAACAGCAAGCGGCAGGCACGCTGCACGCGGAACTTGCGCATCAGGTCGATAAAGCCGTGGCCGGTGTTGCGCTTGAAAAACCGCGAAAAGCCGGGTTCGCTCATGTCCAGTTGCCGGGCGATGTCCGACAGGCGTACATCGCCGGTCAGTTCCCGCATCAGGTAGTCAAGCGCCTTGTTGATACGTTCGGCGCTGCGCGCATCCAGCGTCGGTGCATAGCACGGGCTGGCCAGGGTATTGGCCTGTGCAGGCGGTGCGTTCTTCAGGGTGTCGAGCAATTGCAGGAACAGGGCCAGGCGTTGCAGCCCATGGGCGCAGCCGATGGCCTCCATCAGCCGTGCCGCGCTCGTTGCGGTCTCGCCGGTGAATTCGATGCCCCGTCGCGCCCGTGCAAACAGTGACTGTAAATCACCGAGCTCAGGCAGGGTGGTGCGCAGAGCGAGCAGGGCGGCGCCGTCGAATTGCAGCACCACATCACGCCCGTGCAGGTATTCGCCCGGGGCCAGGTCACCGATCCAGTCGTGGGGCAGGCCAGGGCCGATCAGCGCGACGTGCCCGGCGCTGAATGCACCGATATAGTCGCCCGCCACCAGCTTGCCGCTGCCTTGGCGGATCAGGTGGATTTCGAATTCAGGGTGGTGGTTCCAGCGTGCCAGTTCATAGGGATAGTCATGTTCGAACCAGCGAAAACCATGTTCCGGTTCGGTCAGGATCACCTCAAGCTCGGCAGGGCGATGCTCGAACAGGGTGGCGGGGCTGACGGGCATGGTGCTGCCTCTTGTGGCGGTGCAATTTTCCCAAAATACCCGCACTGGCAATCGCTGCGCTAGCCCTGGTTTCGCCTGAGGCTGATACTTTTTTGATCCTGTGCCTCAGGTTAAAAAAGTATCAGCCTCGCATTCGCCAGCCGTTTGTGAGGCGGCAGGTCAAGCTGCTGTAATCGAGGCTCCACAACAAAGGTCGGCAAGCTGTTCTCGGCGGTGTTCACCGGCTACCGGCAATAACCTTTACAGGACCCCCCATGAAACGACTCGAAGGCAAAAGCGCGCTGATCACTGGATCGGCGCGAGGCATTGGCCGTGCGTTCGCCCAGGCCTACATCGCTGAAGGCGCCACCGTGGCCATCGCCGACATCAACCTGCAGCAGGCCCAGGCCACCGCCGCCGAACTGGGGCCCAAGGCTTACGCGGTGTCGATGGATGTCACCGACCAAGCCTCCATCGACGCGGCGATCGCCACGGTGGTGAGCCACGCCGGCAAGCTCGATATCCTGATCAACAACGCCGCACTGTTCGACCTGGCGCCCATCGTCGACATCACCCGCGACAGCTTTGAACGACTGTTCTCGATCAACGTCGCCGGCACCCTGTTCACCCTGCAGGCCGCAGCCCGACAGATGATCAACCAAGGGCATGGCGGCAAGATCATCAACATGGCCAGCCAGGCCGGGCGGCGGGGCGAGCCGTTGGTGGCGGTCTATTGCGCGACCAAGGCGGCGGTGATCAGCCTGACGCAATCGGCGGGCTTGAACCTGATCAAGCAGGGCATCAACGTCAATGCCATCGCCCCCGGTGTGGTGGACGGCGAGCATTGGGATGGGGTGGATGCGCTGTTCGCCAGGCATGAAGGGCTGGCGCCTGGCGAGAAGAAAAAGCGCGTAGGGGATGAGGTGCCGTTTGGGCGGATGGGCACAGCTGAAGACCTGGCTGGCATGGCGATCTTCCTGGCGTCGACGGACGCCGACTATGTGGTGGCCCAGACCTATAACGTTGATGGCGGCAATTGGCTGAACTAGCAGTTAACGCTGACCCAACTGTGGGAGCTGGCTTGCCTGCGATAGCGTTGGTGGATTCACTCCCGTCATTGCAGGCGAGCCAGCTCCCACCTTTGAACTTCAGCGTGCTTGAGAATAGGGTAAGTCAGCAACGCATCGATCCCCGCAGTAAACTGTCCCATACTTCAAGATTTCTACGCTCGCCCGGAGGCGGTCGTACGTGCAGACCACCCGAGAACGACCATGAGCCTTTCGAAAGCCGCCATCGCTTCATTTGACGTCGACGCCCAGAAGAGCTTCACGCCCTTGTGTCCCAACGAGTTGCCAGTGGCCGGTGGCGACGGCATTGGTGCCGAACTCAATTACATGGCCAGTCTCGCCGGCCACCGCATCGGCAGCAAGGACGCCCACACCCCCCACGCACCCTGGGTGGTTGCGCAGCACAGCGAGATGCTGCAACCCACCGGCCTGGCCCATGCCGATGTGACCTGGGTCAGCCACTGCGTGCCGGGTACCGAAGGGTTCACCCTGCTCGATGAATTGCCCACGCCCTATGACTACGACTACTTCATCTGGAAAGGTGTCGAGCCCGACCTGCACCCCTACGGCGCCTGTTACCACGACCTGCACGACAAACTGTCCACCGGCGTCATCGAGTACCTCAAGGCCCACGGCGTGGCCCGCGTGATTGTGGGCGGGCTGGCGCTGGACTATTGCGTCAAGACCACCGCGTTGCAATTGCTCAAAGCCGGATTGCAAGTGGTCCTGCATTTGCCGGCGTGCCGCAGCATCAGCGAGGACGGGGGTGTACAGGCGGTGAATGAGTTGCTTAAGGCGGGTGCTGGCATTAGCAGCACCCGCGAAGAGCTGGCCGTGTTAGCCGCGCGTTAAGGAGACACGCCATGGAAAGTGCGCCCTGTGACGCTCCGCGTCACGATTGCGCTGGGCTCAAGCCTCAACGCTCAATCGACCGACCTCACCGCGCATTCCACTCCGGTCGCGCCTGGTTAACCTGGTCCCAATCAATCGAAATCGCTGTCTGCAAGTAACCCTGCATGGCTTTCACCTGCGCACGGGTCTTGTCGGTAGTGGGTGTTGTCGGGCTCTGGTCACCTTCTGTCGACTGGATTGGTAAGAGAATAACGCTGCATTACATAATTAAAAATGAACAGGGAGAGTCCCCCAAACTGACCTTGAAAATTGAAGCGTAATTGTAATGGCTTGCGTTTGAAAACACGTGGGCTCGCACTCAGCGAAATGTCTGGCTCCCATTAACTGCAACCAGGCAAAGCCATCGGCTCACATTGGCTGAAAATGCAAGCGCCCGAATAGAAATTATGTACGTTAGGCGGATCAGCATGTCAACTTAAGCCCTTGTACAAAATGGCCTCTCTAAAAGAATCTAGGTACTGAAAATGCCTGAAATTTTTCTTCGGGCACTTAATGTGATCCAGAAACGAGTGATGTAGTCGGGCCAAGCGGCCGATGTTGTCGAGCCGCTAGACTTATTAGCTGAAGCCGGAAGATGTGTTAACTAGTTGTGTCTTCCCGAGCCTTGATCAAGGCGCTGATCAATTAAAACTTTTACTTGATCTGCGGTTGCGTTAAGGAGAGTAATAGCGTTCCCGTTAATGTCAAAGCCCTGAAATGAATTCGCTTGATAGGCAGGATCATGTTGGCGAATGATAAAACCTCTATATGCAGTATCTGCTGGATAACCCATGATAAATTCTCTCTCGATTTGTGAGTAATGTTTTTATCTTGCAGCTTTAAGTTACAAGCTAATATCGAGCCACGTCTACTGTCATAGTTGACAGGTATTTGGGGTTGTAAGCCCAAGTCCCAGATTTTTCCGGCAGCGCGCCAAACTCAGTAATCGCGGGGCTGCCGGAAAAAAGTGACTTGCGACACCGCTTGCCAAACGCGAAAACGGCAACTTTTCAGGGGTGAAGCCGTCGTCAAGCAACATTACATGCATCTGCGGGTTGGCCTTGTTGGCCTGGACTTTGGCGAGGATGGCCGATCACCCAAGTAGCAGCATTCCCGCGGCTTGTCGGCGACTGGCCGAGACGATGGCCGCTTATCGGTTTCTTGATGATGAAAAGTCATGTTCCAAAAAGTGCTTCAGCCCAATCAGGACGCGACTCTTGAGAGAATGTAAAGCAGTCCCGTGGTGCTGTTGATTCAAGACGCAACCGAGATGGATAAATGGGTAAATCTTGGGCCAAAGGGATGGGGCCGAGCCGCTTGCCGATGGTGGTGGAGTTGCTCAAGCACGAATCAGCAGCCACCGCCCTGCGTTGCGCAGGTCCTCGCAGGCGTTTGGGGGTAGGGATTCGACAACCACTAATGTTCACGGAAAAATCTCTGTGTTGCAGCCTTGCAAGTCGGTAAATGTTGACTAATATGATCCGGGTAAAACAAATAAAATCCGGGTAATAAAAAATGCCTACGCAAATTTTCCCACTCTGCACGGCTTTCGCAGTTCATCAGCGCATTGCTGCCGGTACTTACCCCGCAGTCGCCGAGGCACTTGCCGAACAAGCGTTGCCCGCCGGTAGCTTCCTGGTCTTCGATGATGCCACCGGCAGGCAGGTCGACTACCCGTGGCCGGCGGGCTATGCGCCGCAGCAACCTGCCCAGGCCCACATCGAGGATGAGCCGCCCGCCACGCCCTCGGTGGGCCGCCCGAAGTTGGGCGTGGTCGCCCGCGAAGTCACCTTGTTGCCACGTCATTGGGAGTGGCTCGGCCAGCAGCGCGGTGGTGCCTCGGCCGCCTTACGCCGGTTAGTGGATGAGGCGCGTACCGGCCAGGCCGGCGCCGATAAGGCACGCCAGGCCAAGGAAGCCAGCTACCGCTTCATGAGCGCCATCGGCGGTAACCTGCCGGGTTTTGAAGACGCCTCGCGAGCGTTGTTTGCGCAAGACCAGGCCGACTTTTCCAGCAAGATCGCGCACTGGCCGCCGGACGTGAGGAGCTACCTGGCCTGGTTGTCGCGCAATGCCTTCTGTAGCTAAACATACCGGAACTCGACCCCTTATGGACGTTACCCAGCAACGCCCGCTGTGGCAAATCTATCTGTTGTTCCTGGCACCGATGGTGCTGTCCAATTTCCTGCAAAGCTTTTCAGGCACCCTCAACGGCATTTACGTTGGCCAGATGCTGGGCACCCTGGCATTGGCCGCGGTGTCGGGGATGTTTCCCATCGTGTTTTTCTTTATCGCCCTGGTGATCGGCCTGGGGGCGGGCGCCTCGGTGTTGATCGGCCAGGCATGGGGCGCCCAGGAGACCGGGATGGTCAAGGTGATTACCGGTGCCACCCTGACCCTGGGCGCGTTGGTGGGCCTGGTGGCCGCCGTGCTGGGCAGCCTGTTTGCGCGCCCGGCATTGCAGGCGTTGGGCACGCCGGTGGATGTGCTCGACGATGCCGTGGGCTACGCCCAGATGATGATGTTGATCATGCCGTTGCTGCTGGTGTTCATCCTCTATACCCAACTGTTGCGTGGGGTCAGCGACACGATTTCGCCGTTGCTGGCATTGATGGTCTCGACCCTGGTGGGCTTGCTGCTGACGCCTGCGCTGATTCGCGGCTGGATCGGCCTGCCGCCCATGGGCATCCAGAGTGCGGTGTATGCGGGGCTGGTAGGTAACGCTTTGGCGATGCTGTTTCTGGTCCTGCGCCTGCGCCACAAAAAACACGTGATGGCACCAGACCGCGAGTTGCTTGCCGCCTTGCGCCTGGACCGCGTCATCCTCGGCAAAGTCCTGCGCATCGGCCTGCCGACGGGCTTGCAGATGGTGGTGCTCTCGCTGTCGGAGCTGGTCATCCTGGCCCTGGTCAACGGCCACGGTTCCCAGGCCACGGCGGCCTATGGCGCGGTGACGCAGATCGTCAACTATGTGCAGTTCCCGGCGCTGTCGATTGCCATCACCGCCTCGATCCTCGGCGCCCAGGCGATTGGCGCCGGGCGCCTGGAGCGTATCGGGCCGATCCTGCGCACGGGGCTTGTGATCAACCTGTGCCTCACCGGTGGCTTGATCGTGCTCGGCTATGGGCTGTCCCACTGGTTGCTGGGCCTGTTCATCACCGACGACAGCGCACGGGTACGGGCCGAACACCTGCTGCACATCATGCTCTGGAGCATTCTGGTATTCGGCTTCCAGGCGGTGATCGGCGGCATCATGCGCGCCAGCGGCGTGGTGCTCATGCCGGTGGCGATCTCGATCTTCTGCGTGCTTGGCGTGGAACTGCCAATGGCCTATCTGTTCAACGCCCACTTCGGATTGGAAGGAGTGTGGATGGCATTTCCGGTGACCTACCTGGCGATGCTGGTGTTGCAGATCGCCTATTACCGCCTGGTGTGGCGGCATAAGCAGATCAAACGGTTGGTGTGAGGCTCAGCCCCTGCAGGAGCAGCTCCAGGCCTTGCAAGCCTTCCTCCAGTCGTGTGCCCGGGTGTTCATCCCGGGCAATCCACAACGCGGTATTGACCAGGCTGCCGTTGATCAACTGCGCCAGTGCGTGACTGGGTGCCGTAGGCATCAGGCCCGCTTGCATCAGGGCCTCCAGCAATTGACGCAAGGACTCCACGCAGTGTTGTTGGGAGCCGGTGTCGCCCAGTACCGCCGGTGCATCCTGCAATACAATGCGCTGGATTTCCGGGTCCTGGGCCATGCGCAGATAGGCCCGGCAGCGCTCGCAAAAACCACTCCAAGGCTCTACGGCCTGCTCCGAGATGCGTTGCAAGCGCGCGTCCATCTCGCTGTCGAGTTGAGCGACCACCGCCGCCAGCAGCCCTTTTTTGTCACCAAAGTGGTGATACAGCGCACCGCGCGTCAGGCCGGCGCGGGCAGTGAAGTCATCCATCGAGGTATTGGCATAGCCTTGGGTGGCGAAGGCCCGGCGCGCGCTCGCTATCAGGCGGGCGCGGGTGTCTTCGATCATTTCAGCTCGGGCTCGGCTCATGGGCGTCTCTTGGCTAAGTGATTGACATACGCTGCGTATGCTAAGCATGATTTGCCACATACGCACCGTATGTATTCTGCCCTGATGGTTTCAGATAGCAAGCCCAGGGCGTCGAGCAAGAGGTCAAGCAGGATGGCAAACCCCTACGCTGAATTATTCCAGGTCCCTGGTGCCCGGGCCTTTGTGCTCGCTGGCATGCTGGCACGCATGCCGATATCCATGACCGGCATCGGCCTGATCACCATGCTGTCCCAGGTGCATGGCGGCTATGGTCTGGCCGGTTCGGTGGCGGCAGTGTTTGCCCTGGCCACGGCGATTTGCGCGCCGCAAGTGTCACGTTGGGTGGACCGCTACAGCCAGGGCAGGGTGCTGCCGATTGCCGCGCTGATCGGAGGCGGGGCGCTATTGATGTTGCTGCTGTGTACGCGGTTGCAGGCGCCGAATTGGACGCTGTTTCTGTTCGCCGCGCTGGCGGGCTGCATGCCCAATATGTCGGCCATGGTGCGAGCGCGCTGGACCGAGTTGTACCGTGGCCAGCCCAGGCTGCAAACCGCGTTTGCCCTGGAGTCGGTACTTGATGAGGTGTGCTTCATCATCGGCCCGCCCATTTCGGTGGGGTTGAGCGTGGCGGTGTTCCCAGAAGCCGGGCCCCTGGTGGCGGCGTTGTTGCTGGCGGTGGGCGTCACCACCTTTGTGCTGCAACGGCAAACCGAGCCACCGGTACACGCGCATCAGGGAGCACACGGTCGCTGGCTGATTGCTTCGCCGTCGGTATTAATCCTGATGATTTTGCTGCTGGCCATGGGCGTGATCGTCGGCGTGGTGGATGTGGTCAGCGTGGCTTTCGCCCAGCATCAAGGCCAGCCGGCGGCGGCGAGTATCGTGCTGTCGGTGTATGCCATTGGTTCGTGCCTGGCGGGGTTGGCCTTCGGTGCCCTCAAACTCAAGGCACCGTTGCCACGCCAGTTCCTGTACTGCGGCGTAGCCACGGCGTTGACCACCTTGCCCTTGCTGTTGGTGAGCAATATTCCCGGCTTGGCCGCTGCAATCTTTATCTCCGGGCTGTTCTTCGCGCCCACCTTGATTGTGTCGATGGCCATGGTGGAGCAGATCGTCCCGGCCAGCCGCCTTACCGAAGGCATGACCTGGCTGATCACCGGCCTGAGCATCGGCGTGGCCATTGGCGCCGCCAGTTCGGGGTGGATGATCGACCACTTTGGCGCCACCAGCGGGTTTTGGGTGGCGCTGGCGGCGGGGGCGGTGGTAGCGGGCTCGGCGGTAGTGGGTTACCGGCGGTTGGGATAGTCAGCCAATCGTCGGGCATGGCTCTGGGTAGTGATGCTGCAGAAATTCGTTCAGCGCCTGACGCGTGAGATCATTCAATGTCACTTTCTTACGGTTTGCCGCCAGGGCAGCGGCCAAATGCAAGTCATGCCCGACGCGTACGTTGAATGAACCTTTGCACGGTTTCTCCGGCGTGTGCCCCAGGCTCTGGCAGGTAGCGAGATAATCATCCACCGCGCCACGGAAGGCTGCGTCCAGTTCAGCCACAGTTTTGCCTTCATAGCTCACCAATGCCTTGATGAACAGGATTTTACCAAACAGGCAGTTGTCCTCGAGGCTGGCTTCGATGGAGCCGATGTAGCCTTTGTGTTTCAGTTGGTTGTTCACTGAATCAGTTCTCCTGATTTCAATTGTTCGATGATCTGGCGCCGAATGTAGTGTTTCAGTTCGTTGCCGGGGTGAGGCTTGTGCAGGGTGATCATTGCACTGGGGTCGCCCATGTCGAACTTGACCCGGCTTCCGGCCCCTTCAATCTGTGTGTATCCCAATCGGCGTAATAACGTGACGAGCTCAGACCAGGTAAATGCCATGTGCTCATTGAGCAGTTTGGCGAGCAGCTTTTCATTCTTGGACACGGCGTTCCCTGCGTGTAACTAAATGTAGTTGCAAAAAGTGGTGTTCGTCAATGCTAGCTCAGCTTCGTGCGGCTTCGCGGAGATTGATGTAACCCCCGATGACAGCCTGTGCGGCGCCCCCCATTCCCCCGCTAATTTTTCCCCGCCCGGTTCGTTTTATAGGGACGACGTGCCTTTGTGCTTCCCGCCTATTGCCCCGGATTCCAAGAAATGAATGCTGAAGACTCCTTGAAACTTGCTCGCCGGTTTATCGGGCTGCCCCTGGAAAAGCGCCAACTGTTCCTGCAAGCCTTGCAGAAAGAAGGCGTGGATTTTTCAAGGTTTCCGATTCCGGCAGGGGTGGAGGTGGAGGACCGCCAGGCGCTGTCCTACGCGCAGCAGCGCATGTGGTTTCTATGGCAGTTGGACCCGGCCAGCGGCGCCTACAATTTGCCCGGCGCAGTGCGTTTGAGCGGCGCGCTGAGCCTGCCAGCGCTGCAGCAAGCGTTCGCCAGCCTGGTGGCGCGGCACGAAACCCTGCGCACGGTGTTCCAGCGTCAGGCCGATGAGCGGCTGGCGCAGGTGGCGGTGGAGCCGTCGGTAACCGTCGAGCACCTGGACTTCACGGCCTTGGCCGTCGATGCGCGGGAGCAGGCCGTCAACGCCGCCGCCACCCGGCAATCGCTGTTGCCGTTCGACCTGGAGCATGGGCCGCTGCTGCGCGTGCAACTGCTCAAGCTTGCCGAGCAGGAACACGTGCTGCTGCTGACCCTGCACCACATCGTCTCCGACGGTTGGTCGATGAATGTGCTGATCGACGAGTTCATCCGCTGCTATGACGCCCATGAGCGCAACGAAGCGCCCCAACTGCCGGCGCTGCCCATCCAGTACAGTGATTACGCCCTGTGGCAGCGCCGCTGGCTGGAAGCGGGCGAGCAGGCGCGCCAATTGGAATATTGGCAGGCTCGCCTGGGCGATGAGCATCCGGTTCTGGAGCTGCCCACCGACCACCCGCGCCCGGCCATGCCCAGCTACCAGGGCACACGGCATAACTTCGCGATTGAGCCGGCACTGGCCGCGCAACTGCGCAGCTGCGCGCAAAAACATAACGTCACTCTGTTCATGCTGCTGCTCGGCGCCTTCAATGTGCTGTTGCACCGCTATACCGGCCAAAGCGATATCCGTGTCGGTGTGCCGATTGCCAATCGCAATCGCACCGAAGTCGAGGGCCTGATCGGTTTCTTCGTCAACACCCAGGTGTTGCGCACCGAACTGACCGGGCAAACGCGGGTTGCCGAGTTGCTGCAAGGTATCAAGGAGCATGCTCTGGGCGCCCAGGCCCATCAGGAGTTGCCCTTCGAACGGCTGGTGGAAGCGCTGAAAATCGAGCGCAGCCTGAGCCACACGCCGCTGTTCCAGGTGATGTATAACCATCAGCCGGTAGTCGCCGACATCGCCTCGGTCAGCACCGCATCGGGGCTGGAATTGGCCCTGGTGGAATGGCAAGGCCGCACCACCCAGTTCGATCTGACACTGGACACCTATGAAAAGTCCGGCACCCTGCATGCCGCGCTGACCTACGCCAATGACTTGTTCGATACGCCCACCATCGAGCGCATGGCCCGGCATTGGGTCAGTCTGTTGCAAGCCATGGTGCTCGATGGCGAACAGCGCATTGGCGAATTGCCCATGCTTGACGCGGCTGAACAGCAACGGCTGGTCCACACCTGGAACCAGACCGCCGAGGCGTACCCGACCGAGCGCGGGATTCATCACCTGATCGAAGACCAGGCACGGCGCAGTCCCGATGCACCGGCACTGGTGTTCGGTACCACCACCTTGACCTACGCCCAACTGGATGCGCGCGCCAACCAGTTGGCCCATGCCCTGGGCGAGCAGGGCATAGGGCCCGACGTGCTGGTAGGTATCTGCATCGAGCGCTCCATCGAAATGGTGGTTGGCCTGCTGGCGATTCTCAAGGCCGGTGGCGCCTACGTGCCCCTCGACCCTGAGTACCCCCGGGAACGCCTGGCCTACATGATCGAAGACAGTGGCATTCAGTTGCTGCTCAGCCAGCAAAGCCTGCTGGCGTCGCTGCCCGTCGCCGGTATCCAGGTAATTGCCCTGGACCAGCCGGCGCTATGGCTCGACGGCTACAGCAGCGATTCACCGAACGTGGCCTTGCATGCCCTCAACCTGGCCTACGTGATCTACACCTCGGGCTCCACCGGCAAGCCCAAAGGCGCCGGCAATAGCCATCGCGCCTTGGTCAACCGCTTGAGCTGGATGCAACAGGCGTATGGCCTGGGCGCCAATGACGCGGTGTTGCAGAAAACCCCGTTCAGCTTTGACGTGTCGGTGTGGGAGTTCTTCTGGCCGCTGATGACCGGCGCCCGCCTGGTGGTCGCAGCGCCTGGCGAACACCGTGAACCGACGCGCCTGATTGACACCATTGGCCGACACGCCATCACCACCTTGCACTTCGTGCCGTCGATGTTGCAGGCGTTTATCCATGAGCCGGGCGTACAGGCGTGCGCAAGCCTCACGCGCATTGTGTGCAGCGGCGAAGCCTTGCCCCTGGACGCGCAACAGCAAGTGTTCGCCAAGTTGCCCGCTGCGGCGCTGTACAACCTCTATGGCCCGACCGAGGCGGCCATCGACGTCACGCACTGGACCTGCATTGACGAAGGCGCCGATAGCGTGCCCATCGGCCGCCCCATCGCCAATCTCGGCACCTACGTGCTGGACGCGCAACTCAACCCGGTGCCGGCCGGCGTCAGTGGCGAACTCTACCTGGGCGGCGTCGGCCTGGCGCGCAGTTACCATCGGCGCCCGGCGCTCACCGCCGAACGTTTTGTACCCAGCCCCTTTGTGACAGGCGAACGCCTGTATCGCACCGGTGACCGCGTGCGCCAACGTGCCGATGGGGTAATCGAATACCTCGGCCGTCTCGATCATCAGGTCAAGTTGCGCGGCTTGCGTATCGAGCTGGGCGAAATCGAAGCACGCCTTATGCAGCATCCACACGTGCGCGAAGCCGTGGTACTGGTACAGGGCGGCAAGCAGTTGGTCGCCTATCTTGTACACGCAGGCGAGGCGCCAACGGGCCTCAAGGAATGGTTGCTCAGCAGCTTGCCGGAATACATGGTGCCGACGCATTTCATTGCGCTGCCCAAGCTGCCGGTGACCGCCAACGGCAAGCTCGACCGCAAGGCGTTGCCAGTGCCGGATGCGGCGCAGCAGCAGGCATTTGTCGCCCCCCAAGGCGACCTGCAAACAGCCCTGGCTGCCATCTGGAGCGACGTGCTGGGCGTTGAGCAGGTCGGCCAGGACGATAACTTCTTCGAGCTGGGCGGCGATTCGATCATCTCTATCCAGGTGGTCAGCCGCGCCCGTCAGGCCGGCATTCGCCTGAGCCCGCGTGACCTGTTCCAGTACCAGAACATCCGCAGCCTGGCTCTGGTGGCGCGCTTTGAGCAGGTCAGCCTGATCGACCAGGGCCCGGTCAGTGGCGAGGTGATGCTGACGCCCGTCCAACACAGTTTTTTCGACCAGCCGATCCCGGCGCGGCATCACTGGAATCAATCCTTGTTACTGGTGCCCGGTGAGGTGCTTGAGCCTGCACGGTTGGAGGCCGCGCTGGCGCGGTTGATCCAGCATCACGACGCTTTGCGCCTGCGCTTTGTGCAGCAGGCTGGCGGCTGGCAGCAGAGCCATGCTGCCTATGTCAGCGAACCGCTGTTGTGGCAATGCCAGGCCGGCACCGACGCTGAACTGGCGGCGCTGTGTGATGAAGCCCAGCGCAGCCTTGACCTTGCCCAAGGTCCACTGCTGCGCGCCGCGTTGGTGAGCATGGCCGATGGCAGCCAGCGTGTGCTGTTGGTGATCCATCACTTGGTGGTGGATGGTGTGTCCTGGCGCATCCTGCTCGAAGACCTGCAACAGGCCTACCGCGAACAGGTGCTGCCGGCAAAAACCAGTGCCTACCAGCGCTGGGCGCAACAGTTGCACCGCCACGCGCAGACCGTCGAGGAGCAACTGCCGTACTGGCAAGCCCAATCCATCGGCGCCGAGCTGCCGTGTGATCACCCCGAAGGCGGCCTGCAAAACCGCCTGGGTGCCAAGCTGGAAACACGCCTCGACGTCGAGCACACCCGCCGACTGCTGCAAGACGCGCCAGCGGCCTATCGCACCCAGGTCAACGACCTGCTGTTGACCGCCCTGGCGCGGGTGATCAGCCGTTGGAGCGAGCAACCTGCTGCGCTCATTCAATTGGAAGGTCACGGCCGTGAAGATCTGTTTGACGACATCGACCTGAGCCGCACCGTCGGCTGGTTCACCAGCCTGTACCCGGTGCGTCTGCACGCCGAAGGCGAGTTGCCCGAGGCGATCAAGGCGGTGAAGGAACAACTGCGCGCCGTGCCCGACAAAGGCCTGGGCTACGGCCTGCTGCGCTACCTGGGCGCGCCACACGCGCAGGAAAGCCTTGCGAACCTTACCGCGCCGCGCATCACCTTCAACTACCTGGGCCAGTTCGACCGTCAGTTCAACGAGTCGGCACTGTTCGTGCCGGCCAGTCAGGGCAGTGGCCAGGCCCAGGATCCAGAGGCGCCGCTGGCCAACTGGCTGACGCTGGAAGGTCAGGTATATGGCGGCGAGCTGTCGTTGCAATGGGGGTTCAGCCGGGAGATGTTCGAGGCGGCAACTGTTCAAGGTCTGGCGGACGAGTACGCAACTGAACTCAGGGTGCTGATCGAGCATTGTTGTGCCACGCCGGCAGGCCAGGTGAGCCCGTCGGATTTCCCGCTGGCACGCCTCACCCAGCAGCAACTGGATGCCTTGCCCGTGGCCGGGCCGGCGATTGCCGACCTTTATCCGCTGTCGCCGATGCAGCAAGGCATGCTGTTCCACACCCTGTTGGAACCCGAGGCCCAGGCCTACATCAACCAGTTGCGCCTGGACATCGAGGGCCTCGATTTGCTCGCTTTCGGGCGTGCCTGGCAGGCTGCACTGGATCGTCACGACATCCTGCGCAGTAGCTTCCATTGGCTGGGCCTGGACAGTGCTCATCAGCTGATCCAGCGCCAGGTCGACCTGCAACTGCAAGTGATCGAAGACCCCGACGCCGATTTCGACACCCTGGCCCAGGCCGAACGCGAACGCGGTTTTGCCCTGAATGCCGCGCCGCTGTTTCGCCTGACGCTGGTGCGCGGTGCCGGTGCGGCCTGGCACTTTATCTTCACCAGCCACCACATCCTCATGGACGGCTGGAGTAACGCGCAGTTGCTCGGTGAAGTCATCGCTCACTATGCGGGGCAGGCAGTGTCGGCGCCGCTCGGGCAGTTCCGCGATTACCTCGCCTGGCTGCAACAACAATCCTCGGGCGAAGCGTTCTGGAAAAACGCCCTGGCGGCATTGCCGGCGCCGACCCTGCTGGCGCAAGCGTTGCGCAAGCCGGTGGACGCGGTTGGCATGGCTGACCATCACGTGGCACTGGACAGCGACTTTACCCGCCGCCTGGGCGACTTTGCACGCGAGCAAAAAGTCACCCTCAATACCGTGTTGCAAGGCGCCTGGAGCCTACTGCTGCAGCGTTACACCGGCCAGGACTGCGTTGCTTTTGGTGCCACCGTAGCCGGGCGTTCCGCACCGCTGCCGGGGATCGAGCAGCAACTGGGCCTGTTCATCAACACCTTGCCGATCATCAGCGCAGCCTCGCCAGCCCAGTCGGCGGCGGCGTGGCTCAGCGAACTGCAAGTGCTCAACCTCAGCCTGCGCGACCATGAACATGTGCCGCTCTACGACATCCAGGGCTGGGCCGGCCAGCAAGGCGCGCTGTTCGACACCTTGCTGGTGTTCGAAAACTTCCCGGTCGCCGAGGCGCTCAAGCAAGGCGCACCGGCCGGCCTGACCTTCGGTCACCTGTACCACCATGAGCGCACGCACTATCCATTGACCCTGGGCATCGAACTGGGCGCCTGCCTGCGCCTGGAGTTCAGCTATGACCGTGCCCAATTCAGCGAGGCGCACGTGGCGCAGTTGAGCGCCAACCTGCAACACCTGCTGGCGCAATTGCTCGCAGACGCTCACATGCCGCTGGGCAACCTGCGCCTTCTCGACGCCCCTGTGCAACGGCAGATGCTCGCTCTGAGCCGCTCAGCCGCAGCGCCCCAGGCCAACGAGCGCGTGCATCAGCGTATCGCAGCCCAGGCCGAGGCGACGCCAGACGCCCTGGCTGTGCAGGCCAGTGACGCCAGCTTGAGCTACGCCCAGTTGAACCAGCGCGCCAACCGCCTGGCCCATCGCCTGTTGGCGCTTGGTGTCGGCCCCGGTCAACGGGTGGGCCTGGCTTCGCGGCGTGGCCCGCAATTGATCGTCAGCCTGCTGGCAGTGCTCAAAAGCGGGGCGGCCTACGTACCGCTGGACCCTGAATACCCGGCGGAACGTTTGGCCTACATGCTCGCCGACAGCCGCCTGGACGTGCTGCTCAGCGAAACCGGCTTGCTCGCCGACTTGCCTTTGCCCCGCGGCCTGACCCGCATGGATTTCAGCGCCAGTGGCGACGAACTGACCGGCTACCCGACGACCAATCCGCCTAATCACGCGGCGGCGGCTGACCTGGCCTATGTGATCTACACCTCTGGCTCCACCGGCCAGCCCAAGGGCGTGGCCATCGACCATGCCGCCCTTGGCCAGTTCTGTGACAGCGCCACGCTGTACAGCCGACTGAGCGCCGAGGACCGCGTGTTGCAGTTTGCGACCTTCAGTTTCGATGGTTTTGTCGAACAGTGCTTCCCGCCCCTGTGTGCGGGCGCGGCGTTGATCATGCGTGGCGATGAACTCTGGGATGCCGGGCAACTGGCACAAGAGATTGTCGAGCAGGGCGTGACCCTGGCCGATCTGCCCGCCGCCTACTGGTACCTGTTGGCGCAAGAGTGCGCCGAGCACCGTCGCTCCCTGGGCAAGCTGCGCCAGGTACATGTGGGGGGTGAAGCCATGTCAGTGGAGGGCGTGCGTGCGTGGTACGCCGCGGGCTTGGGCAATGTGCGCCTGGTCAACACCTACGGGCCGACCGAAGCCACGGTGGTCTCCAGCGTGCATGAGTGCCAATTGGCCGATGCCAACGACGCCTACGGCGTTCCAATCGGGCAGGCGATTGCCGGGCGCGGCCTGTATGTACTCGACAGCGGTTTCGAGCTGTTGGCCACCGATGGCGTGGGCGAGCTGTGCATTGGTGCCGAGGTTGGCTTGGCGCAACGCTATTTCGACCGCCCGGCGCTGACCGCCGAGCGCTTCTTGCCGGACCCGTTTTCCGCCATGCCCGGTGCGCGGCTTTATCGCAGTGGCGACCTGGCCCGGTACAACCCGGCGGGTGCGCTGGAGTACGTCGGGCGTATCGACCATCAAGTGAAGATTCGTGGCCTGCGTATCGAAATGGGCGAAATCGAAGCCAGCCTGCAAGCCTTGCCAAATGTGCGAGAAGCCGCCGTGCTTGCGCAGCCGAGCGCGACCGGCGTGCAGTTGGTGGCGTACGTGGTGCCCGCCGAAGG
This sequence comes from Pseudomonas sp. 22072, assembly GCF_052046095.1. Classification (NCBI taxonomy): domain Bacteria; kingdom Pseudomonadati; phylum Pseudomonadota; class Gammaproteobacteria; order Pseudomonadales; family Pseudomonadaceae; genus Pseudomonas; species Pseudomonas sp. 22072. The sequence goes on along the minus strand of NZ_JBQEQE010000033.1, from coordinate 6,183 downwards.
CCAAGCGCTGGAGGCACAGGCACTGGCGGCGCGCTTGCGCCAGACGTTGCCGGACTACATGGTGCCGGGCCATTGGGTGGTCCTCGATGCCTTGCCGTTGAACCACAACGGCAAGCTCGACCGCCGTGCGCTGCCCACACCCGACCTGAACCAGGCCAGCGCCGCCTACGTGGCGCCGCAAAGTCCATTGCAAATCCAGTTGGCGGCGATCTGGCAAGCAGTGTTGCAGGTCGAGCAGGTTGGCCTGGAAGATCACTTCTTCGAACGCGGCGGCCACTCCTTGCTGGCCACCCAAGTGATCTCCCGGGTGCGCCACGATCTCAAGCTGGAAGTGCCGTTGCGGGCCCTGTTCGAACAGCCGACGCTGGCCGCTTTCGCAGCGGCGTGCGCAGGCGTGCAGGCCGATACCGCGCCTGTGATGCAGGCGGTTGGCCGTGAGCAGCCGCTGGCGTTGTCCTTTGCCCAGGAGCGGCAGTGGTTTCTCTGGCAATTGGATCCCACCAGCGCGGCCTATCATGTGCCCAGCGCCTTGCACCTGCGCGGTGAACTCCACATCGCGGCGCTGGAGCGCGCCGTCGAGGCCCTGGTGCAGCGCCATGAACCACTGCGCACCACCTTCGTGGAGTCGGGCGAGCACGCCGTGCAAGTCATCCACCCAAGCCTGGCAGTGCCGGTTGAACAACAAGAGGTCGACGCCGGCGCTATCGAGCAGGCTGTCACCGAAGAGATCCAGCGCCCGTTCGACCTGCGCAACGGCCCGCTGATGCGCGTCAAGTTGCTGATCGTCGCGCCTGATCACCATGTGCTGGTCATCACCCAGCACCACATCATCTCTGACGGCTGGTCGATGCAAGTGATGATCGACGAGTGGGTGGCGCTGTACCAAGGCGACGCAGGGTTGCCGGCCTTGCCGATCCAGTACGCCGACTACGCCCAGTGGCAGCGCGACTGGATGGCGGCTGGGGAACAACAACGCCAGCTCGATTACTGGTGCGCTCGTCTGGGGCACGAACATTCGTTGCTGGACCTGCCGCTGGACTATCCACGCCCCGCAGTGCAGAGCCATCGTGGCGCGCGCCGCCAGATTCATCTGGAGCGTGCGCTGCTGACTGAACTCAAGGCCCTGGCCCAGCGTCAGGACGTGACGCTGTTCATGCTGTTGCTGGCCTCGTTCCAGACCTTGCTGCACCGCTACAGCGGCCAGGCACAGGTGCGTGTCGGCGTACCGGTCGCCAACCGTAATCGCTTCGAAACCGAGCGACTGCTGGGCTTTTTCGTCAACACCCAGGTGCTGCAAGCTGACGTGCACGGGCAGATGCCGTTCGACCAGTTGCTGGCCCAGGTCAAGCAGCGTGCCCTGGAGGCGCAGGCCCATCAGGACCTGCCGTTCGAGCAGCTCGTGCAAGTGTTGCAGCCCGAGCGCAGCCTGAGCCATAACCCGCTGTTCCAGGTGATGTTCAACCATCAGGACAGCCTGCGTTCAGCCCCGGTGCAATTGCCCGGCCTGGATTTGCAGCCCGTGGATTGGGCCGGTCACAGCACGCAATTCGACCTGAACCTGGAAACCGAGGAGTCGGCGGACGGTCTCTGGGCCTCGCTGACTTACGCCACGGATCTGTTTGACGCGGCGACCGTGGAACGCCTGGCCGAGCATTGGCAAAACCTGCTGCGCGCGGTCCTGCAGGATGCCTCGGTGGCCTTGGACGACCTGGCGATGCTCAGCCCGTCGCAATGGCAGCACATGGTGCACGACTGGAACCGCAGCGACACCGACTACCCACGCGAACGCTGTGTACACCAGTTGTTTGAGGCCCAGGCCGCGGCGCAACCCGACGCCATCGCGCTGCATTTCAATGATGAGCGCCTGAGCTACGGCGAACTCAACCGTCGCGCCAATCGGCTCGCCCATCGTCTGATCGACATGGGCGTCGGCCCGGACGTGCTGGTTGCAGTACACGTGGAGCGTTCCCTGGACATGGTGGTTGGCTTGCTCGCGACCCTCAAGGCCGGTGGCGCCTATGTGCCGCTCGACCCGCAATTCCCGGCAGAGCGCCTGGCCTACATGCTTGAAGACAGCCGCGCCCGGGTATTGCTGACCCAACCGCACCTGCTGGGGCACCTGGCTCAGCCGCACGGCGTGCAGGTGCTGATGGTGGAGGAGGCCGGCACAGCGCAGCACAATCCCCAGGTTGCCGTGACACCGGAGCATCTGGCCTACGTGATCTACACCTCTGGCTCCACTGGCAAGCCCAAAGGGGTGATGGTTCGTCACAAGGCGCTGTGCAGCTTCACCAGCGGCATGGCCGGCACGTTGAGTATCGGCCAGGATGCGCGGCTGTTGTCGCTGACCACCTTCTCGTTCGACATCTTCGCCCTGGAGCTGTATGTGCCGCTGAGTGTCGGCGGTACCGTGGTGCTGAGCACCCAGGCAACGGCCCTCGACCCCGAGGCGATCCTCGATCTGGCCCAGCGTCAGGCGGCGAATGTGCTGCAAGCCACGCCTTCGACCTGGCGCATGTTGCTCGACAGCCCACGGGCTCATTCACTGCGTGGCATCGCCTGCCTGTGCGGTGGCGAAGCGCTGCCCGTCGATTTGGCCCAGCGCATGCTCGACCTGCAAGGCCCACTGTGGAACCTCTATGGCCCGACGGAAACCACCATCTGGTCGGCGGCTCATCGTTTGCACCAGGCATTGCCGTTCGTTGGACGGCCCATCGCCAATACCGGCTTGTTCATCCTCAATGCCGGTCTCACGCCATGCCCCCAAGGTGTGTCCGGTGAGCTGCTGATCGGCGGTGTCGGCTTGGCGCGGGGTTACCACGGGCAGCCGGCGCTGACCGCTGAACGCTTCGTGCCCAACCCGTTTGGGGTTCCGGGCGAACGCCTGTACCGTACTGGTGACCTGGCACGCTATCGGGCCGACGGCCTGGTGGAATACATCGGCCGCGTCGACCATCAGGTCAAGGTCCGGGGTTTCCGTATCGAGCTGGGTGAAATTGAAGCCTGCTTGCGTGAGTTCGACGGCGTACGCGAAGCCGTGGTGCTAGCCGATAACGACCGGCTGATCGCTTACCTGGTCAGCGCCGCGCCGCAGGCGGCGCAGGTCTATAAAACCGCGCTGCGCGAGCGCTTGCCGGACTACATGGTGCCCGCGCAGTGGCTGTTCCTCGACAGCCTGCCGCTGACCCCCAACGGCAAGCTCGACCGCAAGGCATTGCCCAAACCGGATGCCAGCCTGTCGCTCAAGGGCCATGTAGCGCCCGTCACCCCGCGTGAGCAGCAGGTAGCGGCGATCTGGGCCGAGGTACTGGAATTGCCCCGGGTGGGCCTCGACGATCATTTCTTCGAGTTGGGCGGGCATTCATTGCTGGCCACGCGGGTGGTGTCACGGGTGCGTCAGGCCCTGGCGCTGGAAGTCCCACTCAAGGCCTTGTTCGAACAGCCGCTACTGGGTGATTTCGTGCGGGCCTTGGGCGAGGAGGGCGTCACCGCGCCGGCGTTGATCAAGGCCGACCGCACGCAGCCTCTGCCGCTGTCTTATGCCCAGGAGCGCCAGTGGTTCCTCTGGCAACTGGACCCGGCCGGCGCCGCGTATCACATCCCCAGCGCCTTGCGTTTGCAGGGGCCGTTGGACCTGACCGCGCTGCAAGAGAGCTTTGATAGCTTGCTGGCTCGCCATGAAAGCCTGCGCACGTATTTCCGTCAGGACGCCACCGGCGCGGTTCAAGTCATTGACGCCCAGGGCCGGGTCGATATCGAGCAGGTCGACAGCGACTATGCCGGCCTCAAGGCGCGGGTCGCGCAGGTGATCGCCCAGCCTTTCGACCTGCTGCGTGGGCCGCTGCTGCGGGTCACCTTGCTGCGCCTGGCCGAGGACGACCACGTGCTGGTACTGGTGCAGCATCACATCGTTTCTGACGGCTGGTCGATGCAGTTGATGGTCGAGGAGTTGGTGCAGGCGTATGCCGCTAACAGCCAAGGCCAGGACGTGCAATTGCCGGCGCTGCCGATCCAGTACGCCGATTATGCCGTGTGGCAGCGCGGTTGGATGGAGGCGGGGGAGCAGGCGCGTCAACTGGCCTACTGGCGCGAGCAGTTGAGCGGCGAGCAACCGGTGCTGGAGTTGCCGTTCGACCAGCCGCGCCCGGCACAGCCAAGCCATCGCGGCGCACGCTTGGGTATCGAGTTGCATCCGGAGTTGTTGGGCAGTTTGCGCGCACTGGCGCAGCACGCTGGCGTCACGCTGCCGATGCTGCTGCTGGCGTCTTACCAGGCGTTGCTGCATCGCTACAGCGGCCAGGAAGATGTGCGCGTGGGCGTGCCGATTGCCAACCGCAACCGCTTGGAAACCGAGGGGTTGATCGGCTTCTTCGTCAACACCCAAGTGCTCAAGGCCGATATCCACGGGCAAATGAGCACCGAGCAACTGCTGCACCAGGTGCGTCAGCGCTCCCTGGAGGCCCAGGCTCACCAGGACCTGCCGTTCGAACAGCTTGTGCAGGCATTGCAACCGGAGCGCAGCCTTAGCCTTAGCCCGTTGTTCCAAGTGTTGTTCAACCACCGTGTGAGCGCTGCCGACAGCCATCTGCATCGCCTGGCCGACCTGCACGTCGAAGTCCTGGATCTGGACGAAGGCGTGGCCCAGTTCGACTTGGCGCTGGATGTGGAAGAAAGCCAGACGGCCCTGCGTGCCTCTCTGAGTTATGCCACCGATCTGTTCGCTGTGGCGACCATCGAGCGCATGGCCGGGCATTGGCAGAACCTCTTGCGGGCAATGGTGATCGACCCACAGCAACCCATCAGCCAATTGAGCTTGCTGGGCGAGGATGAGCAACAGCAGATTCTTGAGCTGTGGAACCAGGCCGACGCCGGCTTCTCAGCCGAGCGCCTGGTGCATGAATTGGTCGGCGATCGCGCCCGGCAAACCCCGGACGCAGTGGCGGTTAAATTCGATACTCAAACCCTGACTTACGGTGAACTGGATCGCCAGGCCAATCGCCTGGCCCGTGCCCTGATCGCCCGTGGCGTCGGCGCGGAAGTGCGGGTGGCCATCGCCATGCCGCGCAGTGCCGAGATCATGGTGGCGTTCCTGGCGGTGATGAAAGCCGGTGGTGTGTATGTGCCGCTGGATATCGAATACCCACGTGATCGCCTGCTGTACATGATGCAAGACAGCCGTGCGCAACTGCTGCTGACTCACAGCCGGGCGTTGCACCAACTGCCAGTCCCCGAGGGTCTGGATACCCTCGCGATTGATCGCACCGAAGAGTGGGCCGGTTACAGCGATACGGCCCCGACTGTGGCGCTGGACGGCGACAACCTTGCCTACGTGATCTACACCTCCGGCTCCACCGGTTTGCCCAAGGGCGTGGCGGTGTCACACGGCCCGCTGGTGGCGCATATCATCGCTACCGGCGAGCGCTATGAAACCTCGCCGGCCGATTGCGAGCTGCACTTCATGTCGTTCGCTTTCGACGGCTCCCACGAAGGCTGGATGCACCCGCTGATCAACGGCGCCAGCGTGTTGATCCGTGACGACAGCCTGTGGCTGCCGGAATACACCTACGAGCAGATGCATCGCCATAACGTGACCATGGCGGTGTTCCCACCGGTGTACCTGCAACAGTTGGCCGAACATGCCGAGCGCGACGGCAACCCGCCGGCAGTGCGGGTGTACTGCTTCGGTGGTGATGCCGTTGCTCAAGCCAGCTATGACCTGGCGTGGCGCGCGCTGAAGCCTGAATACCTGTTCAACGGCTACGGCCCGACCGAAACCGTGGTCACGCCGCTGCTGTGGAAGGCACGCAAGGGCGACCCTTGCGGAGCTGTCTACGCGCCCATCGGCACCTTGTTGGGCAACCGAAGTGGCTACGTGTTGGATGCGCAACTGAACCTGCAGCCCATCGGCGTAGCCGGCGAGTTGTACCTGGGCGGCGAGGGCGTGGCCCGGGGTTATCTGGAGCGCCCGGCACTGACTGCCGAGCGTTTCGTGCCGGACCCGTTCGGCAAGCCCGGCAGTCGCGTGTATCGCAGTGGTGACCTGACCCGCGGGCGTCCGGATGGCGTGGTGGATTACCTGGGGCGTGTCGACCATCAGGTGAAGATCCGCGGTTTCCGTATCGAACTGGGGGAAATCGAAGCGCGCTTGCGTGAGCAAGCCAGTGTCGGTGAAACCGTGGTGGT
>NZ_JBQEQE010000032.1:0-49811 GCF_052046095.1 Pseudomonas sp. 22072 | reverse complement strand
CCGGCCAGCGTGGTTTAACGGGGCGCCTAAGATCAAAAGCAGATCAAGAGCGGCTCGCTTCGCATCGTGGTTACCGTTGAGCTAACAGAGTTATGTAGATACCTATGGCTATCGCAGGCAAGCCAGCTCCCACATTATTTCTGTGTACGCGTCAGGTCTCGCATGCGTTGCAGTACGGCATTCAAGCCATTGCTGCGCGACGGCGATAGTTGGCGCGACAGGCCCAGTTGATTGAACCAGCCAGGCAGGTCGACCGCTTGCAATTGATCAGCCGACAACCCATTGACCCGTGCCAGCAGCAACGCCACCAACCCGCGAATCATCCGTGCCTCGCTGCTCGCAGCAAACTGCCAATGGCCATCCTGCAAGCGCCCCACCAGCCACACCAGGCTTTCGCAACCTTGCACCAGGTTAGCATCGACCTTTTCGTCATCAGCCAGGGCGGGCAAGCGTTCACCCCATTGCATCAGCATCCGTGCGCGCTGCTCCCAGCTGCCCACGGCCTGGAAGGCTTCCAGCGCGGCTTGTGCCTCCAGCGGCAAGCTCATCGCAGCATGTCCAGCGCCTGGTCCAGCGCTTCAAAAAAGCGTTCCAGGTCGTCGGAATCGTTGTAGAGCGCCAGGGAAACGCGGATAGCGCCTGACAGATGCATTGCCTTCAACAATGGCATCGCGCAGTGATGACCGGCACGCACTGCAATGCCTTGCTCGGTCAGCAGGTGGGCGAGGTCGGCGTTGTGCACGCCCTCCACCACAAAACTCACCAGCGCCACCTGCGGCGATCCCAGCACGCGCACGCCATTGCGTGCCTTAAGCCCACGCAGCAGGTAGTCATGCAGGGCGGCTTCGTGGGCGATCACCGCCGAGGCATCCAGCGAGCTCAGGTAATCCAGGCTCGCGCCCAGGCCGATCACGCTGGCAATCGGTGGGGTGCCGGCTTCAAAGCCCAGCGGCGCGGGGCGAAAGCTGGCGCTGTGGTAGTCGGCCTGTTGCACCATCTCGCCGCCGAACTGCCAGTGGCGCAGGTGGTGCAGGGCCTCATTACGGCCATACAGCACGCCGACGCCGTCCGGGCCGTAGAGTTTGTGGCTGGAGAACACGTAGAAGTCGCAGCCCAGGGCCTGTACGTCGTGGCGGCCATGGACGATGCCTTGGGCGCCGTCCACCACCGTGAGGGCGCCATGTGCCTGGGCCAGCGCCAGCAAGGCTTGCAGCGGCTGCCAGGCACCGAGCACGTTGGACAACTGGCTCACCGCCAGCAGGCGCGTGCGCGGGCCAATCAAGCGGGCCGCGGCGTCCAGGTCGATTACGCCTTCATCGTCCAGGGGTAATACCACCAGCGTGAGCGCGCGGCGTTTGGCCAATTGCTGCCAGGGCAACAGGTTGGCGTGGTGTTCCAGGGCGCTGATGGCAATCTCATCGCCCGCATTGAATAAGTGTTCCAGGCCATAGGCCAGGAGGTTCAGCGCAGACGTTGCGCCGTGGGTAAACACAACCTGCCCGCTGTCACCTGCGTTCAACCACTGCGCGACCTTGCTGCGGCTGTCTTCAAAGGCCTGGGTAGCATGGGCCCCGGGCAAATGCTGGGCACGGTGCACATTCGCTGCGCCATTGGCGTAGTAATGATTGATGGCATCCAGCAGGGCTTGGGGTTTTTGCGTGGTGGCGGCGCTGTCCAGATAGATCTGGTCTTGCCGTTGCAGGGTGGCGATGGCCGGGAAGTCGGCGCGCCAGGGGGAGGGCACAAGCATGGTGATCAAGACTCGTATAAGCGAGCCGCCCCCGAGGGTGCGGCCCGCTAGTGGCATCGAGTGGCTGCTTAGTTGTGAGCGTGCAGCGCTTCGTTCAGTTCGATGGCCGATTTGTGGGTTTTGCACTCCACGGCACCGGTCTCGGAGTTACGACGGAACAGCAGGTCCGGCTGGCCAGCCAACTCGCGTGCCTTGACCACCTTGACCAGTTGGTTCTGCTCGTCCAGCAGGGCAACCTTGGTGCCGGCGGTGATGTAGAGGCCCGACTCCACGGTGTTGCGGTCGCCCAATGGGATACCGGTACCGGCGTTGGCGCCGATCAGGCAGCCTTCGCCCACCTTGATCACAATATTGCCGCCGCCCGACAGGGTGCCCATGGTGGAGCAACCGCCGCCCAGGTCCGAGCCCTTGCCGACGAATACGCCCGCCGATACGCGGCCTTCGATCATGCCCGGGCCTTCGGTGCCCGCGTTGAAGTTGACGAAGCCTTCGTGCATCACGGTGGTGCCTTCGCCCACGTACGCGCCCAGGCGGATACGTGCAGCGTCAGCGATACGTACGCCAGCGGGTACGACGTAGTCGGTCATTTTCGGGAACTTGTCCACCGAGAACACTTCCAGCAGGTCGCCACGCAGGCGCGCTTCCAGTTGGCGCTCGGCCAGTTCATTGATGTCGATAGCGCCCTGGCTGGTCCAGGCCACGTTCGGCAACTGCGGGAACACACCGGCCAGGCTCAGGCCGTGGGGCTTGACCAGGCGATGGGACAGCAGGTGCAGCTTGAGGTAGGCCTCAGGCGTGGAGGTCAGTGCGGCGTCTTCGGCCAGCAAGGTCGCGACCAGCGGCGTGTGGCTTTCAGCCAGGCGGCTGAGCAGGGCGGCCTGGGCAGCATCGACGCCTTTGAGCGCGTCGGCCAGTTGCAGGGCCTGGCTCACGGTGAAGGTGATCGCCTGGTTGCCTTCGGTGTAACCGAGGATCGGTGCGATGGCGGCAACGATTTCAGCCGATGGATTGAGCAAGGGTTGTGCGTAAAACACTTCCAGCCAAGCACCTTGGCGGTTCTGAGTGCCGACGCCGAAGCCCAGGCTGAACAGGGAATTGGACATGCTGTTACCTCTACAAAAATGGAAGGCTGGCCTACTTGAGGGCCGCCGAATAACTATCTGGCTTGAAGCCAATCAGGGTTCTGTCACCGAGATCGAGCACCGGGCGCTTGATCATCGAGGGTTGTGCGAGCATCAATTCAATGGCTTTCGACTGATCGAGATCGGCTTTGCGTTCGTCTTCGAGTTTGCGAAAGGTGGTGCCCGCACGGTTCAAAACCACCTGCCAACCGTGCTCGTTGCACCATTGGGTCAAGTGTTCGCGGTCGATACCGGCCGTTTTGTAGTCATGGAACGCATAGCTCACCCCGTGCTCATCGAGCCACGTGCGCGCCTTTTTCATGGTGTCGCAGGCTTTGATGCCGAAAAGGTGCAAGGTTTTGCTTGAAGCACTCAAGGAATTGCCCCCCTTTGGACGTATGAAAATGAAAGATCGCCGATTATGCCACGACCAGCGGGTTTCGGCGCCGCTCGTCAACAGCGTGCGACTTTTGTGCAAAGTGCCAGTGCGCAGCATAGGCGAGTAACATAGCCAGGTAACATAGCCGGGTAATATGGCACTTCAACGGCCAGTTGTTGCCTTATGTGTCTTTGCAAGCCGATTGTCCGGGAAACCCGCGTTATGCAAACCGCCTACACCGTTCTTATCCTGCTGATGCTGGTCAGCTTTTCGCGCCTGATCGGGCGCATCATCCCACTGCCCTTGCCCCTGGTGCAGATCGCCGCCGGCGCCTTGTTGGCCTGGCCCACGTTGGGGCTGCATGTGGCGCTGGACCCTGAGCTGTTCCTGTTTCTGTTCCTGCCGCCACTGTTGTTTTCCGATGGTTGGCGCATGCCCAAGCGCGAGTTGTGGCGCCTGCGTGGCCCGATCCTGACATTGGCGGTGGGGCTGGTGCTGTTCACCGTGGTGGGCGCCGGTTACTTCATTCATTGGTTGCTGCCCTCGATCCCCTTGCCGGTGGCCTTTGCCCTGGCAGCGGTGCTCTCGCCGACGGACGCCGTGGCGGTGTCGGCCATTTCCCAGAACCGTTTGCCCAAGCCGCTGATGCACATGCTCCAGGGCGAGGCCTTGATGAATGACGCGTCGGGCCTCGTGACTTTCAAGTTCGCCCTGGCCGCGGCGTTGACCGGGGTCTTTTCCCTGGCGGATGCCAGCCTGACGTTTGTGTTGGTGGCGGTGGGCGGGCTGGCGATCGGCGTGGCGTTGAGCTGGTTGGTCGGCCGCCTGCGCGCCTGGATGATCGCGCGCGGGTGGGATGACCCGGCGACCCATGTGGTGTTCATGTTGTTGCTGCCCTTTGCTGCGTACGTACTGGCTGAACGCCTGGGCGCGTCCGGCATCCTCTCGGCGGTGGCAGCGGGCATGATGCAAAGCTGGCTCGACCTGCTGCCGCGCCAGACCAGCACGCGCTTGCTCAACCGCAGCGTGTGGTCGTTGGTGGAGTTTGCCTTTAACGGCCTGATCTTCCTGCTGCTCGGTCTGCAACTGCCTGACATCATCAAGGCCGTGGTCAGCCATGAAACCACGCTGTGGCCCACCTTGATGTATCGCTGCCTGGATGTGGTGGCGATCTTCCTGGTGCTGGTGGTATTGCGCTTCATCTGGGTGCAAAGCATCTGGCGGCTGTCGGGGTTGCTGCGCAGGCTACGTGGCAAAAACGCGCTGACCCTGGTGCCGACGGCCCGTTCCTGCTGGTTGTTGACCGTCGGCGGTGTACGCGGTGCGGTGACCCTGGCGGGCGTCATGTCGGTGCCCTTGCTGTTGGCGCCTGGCCAGGATTTCCCTGAGCGTGACCTGCTGATCTTTATCGCTGCCGGTGTGATCCTGTTATCACTGGTCGCTGCCTGTATCGCGCTGCCGCTGCTGTTACGCGGCGTCGAGAATAGCCCGGATGAAAAACGCCACAAAGAAGTGCGCGAAGCCTGGAAAAAGACCGCCGTGGCCGCGATTCATGCACTGGAGGCCGACGAGCCAGCCGAGGCCGACACGCCGGACGCCGCCCAGGCGGCATTGGCTACCGAACTGAAGGCACGGCTGATGTCGGAATATCGCCATCAATTGGAAGTCTTCAACGATTCGGCTGAAGCTCAGGCGCTGGCGCAGCAAATGGACCTGCTTGAGCGCAAGCTGCGGCTCAAGGCTCTGCGCGCGCAACGGTTGGAGTTGTACAGCTTGAGCCGTCACCACCAGATTGGTGATGACGTATTGAGGGAGGTGCTGGCGGAATTGGATATGAGCGAGGCGAATTTGGGTCACATGAAGTGACCCGTAAGCCCTTAACGGCGACGCTGGATAAAGTCGCGAATCCGCTCAGCCGCTTCCACGCATTCGGCCAATGGCGCAACCAATGCCAGGCGCACACGCCCCGCACCTGGGTTAAAGCCGTCCACTTCCCGCGACAGGTAAGAGCCCGGCACCACCGTCACATGTTCTTCCACGAACAAATCGCGGCAGAAGGCGGCGTCATCGCCTTGTACATTCGGCCACAGGTAAAAGCCGCCGTCCGGGCTTTGCACGTCCAGCACCGGCTTGAGGATCGCCAGCACTGCGTCGAACTTCTCGCGGTACAGGTCACGGTTGGCCAGTACATGGGCCTCGTCCTGCCAGGCGGCGATGCTGGCCAACTGGGTTTGCACCGGCATCGCGCAGCCATGGTAGGTGCGGTACAGCAAAAAGGCCTTGAGGATCTCGGCGTCGCCGGCCACGAAGCCTGAACGCAGGCCTGGCAGGTTGGAGCGCTTGGATAGGCTGTGGAATACCACACAACGCTTGAAGTCCTGACGGCCCAGTTCGACGCAGGCGCTGAGCAGGCCCGGGGGTGGGGTTTGTTCGTCGAAGTACAGTTCGCTGTAGCATTCGTCGGCGGCGATGACGAAATCGTATTTATCGGCCAGGGCGATGAGTTTTTTCAGCGTGGCGACTGGAATCAGCGCACCGGTCGGGTTACCGGGGGAGCACAGGAACAGGATCTGGCAACGTTTCCAGATATCCGCAGAGACAGCATCGAAGTCTGGATTGAAGCCGTTGCTATCCAGGCACGGCAGGTAATGCGGCTTGGCCCCGGCCAGGAACGCGGCGCCTTCGTAGATCTGGTAGAACGGGTTGGGGCTCACAACCAGTGCATCGTCGCCACGGTTGACCACGGTCTGGGTGAAGGCAAACAACGCCTCGCGCGTACCGTTGACCGGCAGGATGTTGCGCGCCGGGTCCAGCCAGCCCTTGGGCACGTTGAAGCGGCGTTCGCACCAGGCGCCGATGGCTTCACGCAGTGCCGGGATACCCAACGTGGTGGGGTACACCGCCATTTGATCGAGGTTATTGCTCAAGGCCTCGGCAACGAAGGCCGGTGACGTGTGCTTGGGCTCGCCGATGGACAGTGCGATCGGGCGTTTGTCCGGGTTCGGCGTCACGCTGCCGAGCAGGGCGCGCAGCTTCTCGAAGGGGTAGGGCTGCAACTGGTTAAGGGCGTTGTTCATATAAGCCTCTATCACGGTGAGCGCGGATCTGTGGGAGCTGGCCTGCCTGCGATCTGCGGTCGATCGGACGGGCCGAGGTGTCTGCATCGCAGGCAAGCCGGCTCCCACATGACTCGTGTTCACAAAGTTAAGAATTCAAATAGTCAGTCTGGTCAGCTCGACACCGGGTTCCTGGGTCACGCTCAACTGCTCCACGATTGCCGCCTGTAAACGCAGGCACAGCTCCGGGTCGGACAGTGGCTGGTTGTCGGCATCGGTGATAAAGAACACGTCTTCCACCCGCTCGCCCAGGGTCGCAATCTTGGCATTTTGCAATGACAGGTCGAACTCCAGGAAAATCCCGCCGATACGCGCCAGCAGGCCTGGGCGATCCGGTGCGCTGAGCTCCAGCACCGTCACCGGGCGCTGTGCGTCGTTGGAAATGGTCACCTGAGGCGCAAAGGCAAAATGCTTGAGCTGGCGCGGCACCCGGCGCTGGATGATGGTGGGGTAGTCGTCGGGGTTGCGCAGGGCTTCGGTGAGGCCCTCGCGGATCTTTTTCACGCGCGCCGGGTTGTCGCCAATCGAGTCGCCGTCGGCGTCGAGCACGATGTAGGTGTCGAGGGTGAACTGGCTGCTGGAGGTGATGACCCGGGCGTCATGGATGTTCAGGTTGAGCTGGTCCATGGCCGCCACGGTCACGGCGAAGAAGTCGTGCTGGTCGGGCGCGTAAATGAAGATCTGCGTGCCGCCTTCGAATTCGCGCTGGGTGGTTTCCTTGATCAAGACCAACGGGCCGCCATCGGCGGGTTGCTGCAGGATTGCGTCACTGTGCCAGGCCACGTCGCCGGCGGTGTGGCGCAGGAAGTAATCATCACCCAGTTGCGACCAGAGTTGCTCGACGTCGTCCGGGTCGTTACCGCCGCGCACCAGGATATCCAGGGCTGCGCTTTGGGTGCGGCGGATCTGCTCTTCGCGGTCCACCGGGTTCTCCAGGCCACGGCGCAGGGCGCGCTTGGTTTCGGTGTACAGCTGGCGCAACAGGCTGGCACGCCAGGAGTTCCACAGCGTGGGGTTAGTGGCGTTGATATCGGAGACGGTCAGCACATACAGGTAATCCAGGCGGGTTTCATCGCCGACGATGCCGGCAAAGTCGTGGATCACCTGCGGGTCAGACAAGTCCTTGCGCTGGGCCGTGGTCGACATCACCAGGTGGTTCTGCACCAGCCAGACAATCAGGCGGCTGTCCCACAACGGCAACTGGTGGCGCTGGCAGAAGGCTTCGGCATCGACCGCGCCGATCTCCGAGTGGTCGCCATGCCGGCCTTTGCCGATGTCGTGGTACAAGCCGGCCAGGTAAATCAGCTCGGGCTTGGGCAGCTTGGCCATCAGCTTACTGGCCAGCGGGAATTTCTCTGACACCTGGGTGTACTGCAACTTACGCAGGTGCTTGATCAGGTTCAGGGTGTGGGCATCGACGGTATAGATATGGAACAGGTCGTGCTGCATCTGCCCGACGATAAAGCCGAACTCCGGCAGGTAGCGCCCGAGAATGCCGTAGCGGTTCATGCGCCGCAGGTTGCGATGGATGCCGATGCGGCACTTGAACAGTTCGATAAACAGGCTGGTATTGCGAATGTCGTTGCGAAAATCGTCGTCGATCAGGTGACGGTTTTCCCGCAGCAAGCGGATGGTATCGGCGCGCACGCCTTTGATCTCCGGCTGCTGGGCCATCAACACGAAGATTTCCAGCATGGCGAACGGGGTGCGGCGGAACACGTTGTCGTTGCGTGCTTCGATATAGCCGTCGTGCAACTGGAAACGCGCATTGATCGGCTGCGGTGGCGCTTCGTCTTCGGGGGCCAGGATCACTTCTTCGAAGTGCTGGATGATCAAGTCGCTGAGCTGGGCAATGCTCATGACTACCCGGTAATACTGCTGCATGAAGCTCTCGATGCTGGTCTTCGCATCTTCGCCTTCAAAGCCCAGAAGGGTAGCGATAGAGCGCTGGTGATCGAAGAGCAGGCGGTCTTCGGAACGACCGGCCAGCATGTGCAGGGCGTAGCGCACCTTCCACAGGAATTCCTGGGACGAGGCCAGCAGGGAATTTTCGCTCTCCACCAGAAAGCCTTCGCCGGCCAGGGCGCGCAGGTTCAGCGTGCCGTATTGACGGCGCGCCACCCACAAGATTGTCTGGATATCCCGCAGCCCACCGGGTGAGCCTTTGACGTTGGGTTCCAGGTTGTATTCGGTGTCGTTGTACTTGTGGTGCCGGGCTTTTTGCTCGGCGCGCTTGGCCAGGAAAAAGTCTTTGCTTGGCCACATGTGTGCGGTACTGGTGACTTCGAGCATGCGCTGGCGCAGGCGCTCGGGGCCGCAGATGGTGCGGCTTTCCATCAGGTTGGTGACCACCGTCAGGTCGGCACGGGCTTCTTCGGCGCATTCGTCCACCGAGCGTACGCTCTGGCCGACTTCCAGGCCGATGTCCCACAGCAACGTCAGAAAGCGCTCGATGGAATCGCGAAAGGTCTCATGATCGGCCTGGTCCAGCAGGATCAGCAGGTCGATGTCGGAGTAGGGATGCAGTTCGCCGCGACCGTAGCCGCCGACCGCCACCAGGGCGATATCGGCGTCGAAACTCCAATTGAACTGCTCCCAGGCCTTTTGCAGGATGTTATCGACGAACCAGGCGCGGTCTTCGATCAGGCGGCGAATATCCCGGCCGCTGCGAAAGCGCGCATCGAGCACCTCGCGGGCTTGGCGGATGGCCTTCTTGAAGGCGGCGATGGGGCTTGCCTTCAGTGCCAGCTCGGCCTGGAATTGGCCACGGTCGAAGAGTTCGGGATCCACCTGGGGCATCGTTCGGCTTTCCTTTCTATCTATCAGTCAGTCACAACACGTTGCGGGAAAACCTGGGCGACCTTCAGGCAGAAACGCGTGGGATGGTGTCGTCAGCGCGCAAGGTGAAGATCTCGTAGCCGGTGTCGGTGACCAGCAGGGTGTGCTCCCACTGGGCCGAGAGCTTGCGGTCCTTGGTGATGGCGGTCCAGCCGTCGCCCAGCACCTTGGTGTCGGCCTTGCCTTGGTTGATCATCGGTTCGATGGTGAACGTCATGCCGGCCTTGAGTTCCATGCCGGTGCCGGCGCGGCCGTAATGCAGAATCTGCGGCTCTTCGTGGAACACCTTGCCGATACCGTGGCCGCAGAACTCGCGCACCACCGAGAAGCCGTTCTTTTCCGCGTGCTTCTGGATCACTTCACCGATGTCACCCAGGCGGCAGCCGGGCTTGACGATCTCGATGGCCTTGTACATGCATTCCTGGGTGACCTGGGACAGACGCTCGGCCCATACCGGCACATTACCGACGTGGAACATGCGGCTGGTGTCGCCGTGGTAACCATCCTTGATCACCGTGACGTCGATGTTCAGGGTGTCGCCGTCTTTCAGTGGCTTGTCACCGGGAATGCCGTGGCAGACCACGTGGTTGATCGAGGTGCAGATCGACTTGGGGAAGCCTTTGTAATTCAGCGGGGCAGGGATGGCTTTTTGCACGTCGACTATATAGTCGTGGCAAATGCGGTCCAGCGTTTCGGTGGTGACGCCGGGCTTGACGTGTTCGGCGATCATTTCCAGCACGTCGGCAGCCAGTTTGCCGGCAACGCGCATGCCTGCGATGTCTTCGGCGGTTTTCAAGGTAACGGTCATACAGGCTCTCTCTAGCGCGACGCGCTGAAATCAATACGGTTCACGGGGAGCGCGACAAAGGGGTACAGCATTCGCGCAAGTCCCAAAAAACGCGATTCTAACAGACGATGCTGGCAAATCATGCGCGTCTGGTGATCGCTTCTCTCTATGAGGTAGAGGCATGTTGGCTGTATTCAAGGGGTTACGCAAAGACGACGACCGGCAAGTGTGATTGCGGGTTTCGTTTTTGCCGATGCTGTGGTATAAAATGCGCCGCTTTCCGGGGATACCCCGCAAAGCTTAAATCCACACACGTGTCGACACGATGACCTGGGTGCCGGAGGCCTTGATGCCGCTGGTTGGTCATTGGGATACGTGGAGGCCAAACCCGACTTATTAAGGAACTATCATGTCCCAAGTCAACATGCGCGATATGCTGAAGGCCGGTGTGCACTTCGGTCACCAGACCCGTTACTGGAACCCGAAAATGGGTAAGTACATTTTCGGCGCGCGTAACAAGATTCACATTATCAACCTTGAAAAAACCCTGCCAATGTTCAACGAAGCGCTGACTTTCGTAGAGCGTCTGGCCCAGGGCAAAAACAAGATCCTGTTCGTTGGCACCAAGCGTTCCGCTGGCAAGATCGTTGCTGAAGAAGCAGCACGTTGCGGTTCGCCGTACGTGGATCACCGCTGGTTGGGCGGCATGCTGACCAACTTCAAAACCATCCGTGCTTCCATCAAGCGTCTGCGTGACCTTGAAGTACAAGCCGAAGACGGTACTTTCGCCAAGCTGACCAAGAAAGAAGCGCTGATGCGCTCCCGTGACCTGGAAAAGCTCGATCGTTCCCTGGGTGGTATCAAGGACATGGGCGGTCTGCCTGACGCACTGTTCGTTATCGACGTTGATCACGAGCGCATCGCGATCACCGAAGCCAACAAGCTGGGCATCCCGGTTATCGGCGTAGTCGATACCAACAGCAGCCCGGAAGGCGTTGACTACATCATCCCAGGCAACGATGACGCAATCCGCGCTATCCAGCTGTACATGGGTTCGATGGCTGACGCTGTAATCCGTGGTCGCAACCACGTTGCTGGTGGTACCGAGCAGTTCGTTGAAGAAGCTCCGGTAGCTGCCGCTGAGTAATTGACGCCCTGGCGTTGACTCAGTAAGCAAAAAGGGGGCTTGGCCCCCTTTTTGCCACCTCGAAAACCATTTGTCGGCAGCGCAGCTACATTATTTGTAACGTGCAGCGGCCTACAACGGAAATTCGGGAAGAATTGATCGCCCGTTTAATCGGGTGGAATGGTTGAAAACCTATCCAAGAGGATTTTGAAATGGCAGAGATTACTGCAGCGTTGGTTAAAGAACTGCGTGAGCGTACCGGCGAAGGCATGATGGATTGCAAAAAGGCCTTGACCAAGGCCGGCGGCGACATCGAAAAAGCCATTGATGACATGCGTGCTTCCGGCGCCATCAAGGCTGCCAAGAAAGCAGGTAACGTGGCTGCTGAAGGCGCTATCGCTCTGAAAGAAGACGGCAAATCCGCCGTTCTGCTGGAAGTGAACTCCCAGACCGACTTCCTGGCTCTGCAGGATGACTTCAAGGCATTCGTTGCTGCCAGCGTCGAAAAAGCTTTCGCTGACAAGCTGACCACTGTTGAGCCTCTGATCGAAGCTCAAGAAGCAGCTCGCCTGGTACTGGTCGGCAAGGTTGGCGAAAACGTCAACATCCGTCGCCTGGTTCGCGTTGAAGGTGACGTAGTTGGTGGCTACCTGCACGGCAACAAAATCGGTGTTGCAGTTGTTCTGAAAGGCGGCGACGTTGAGCTGGCCAAAGACATCGCGATGCACGTTGCTGCAAGCAACCCTGAGTTCCTGCTGCCTTCGGAAGTTTCGGCCGAAGCGATCGAGCGTGAAAAAGCTGTGTTCCTGCAGCTGAACGAAGAAAAAATCAAAGGCAAGCCAGAAAACATTGTTGAGAACATGGTCAAAGGCCGTATCAGCAAGTTCCTGGCCGAAGCAAGCCTGGTTGAGCAGGCGTTCGTCAAGAACCCTGAAATCAAGGTTGGCGAACTGGCCAAGAAAGCCGGTGCTGAAATCGTTTCCTTCACTTACTTCAAAGTAGGCGAAGGCATCGAGAAGCCGGTCGACAACTTCGCTGAAGAAGTTGCTGCCCAGCTGGCTGCCGCCAAGCAATAAGACAGTTCCAAACTGTCGCCGAAAGAGGCTGCCCGCTCACGCGCGCAGCCTCTTTTCAAATGGGAAGGCCAATTTTATTTGG
Organism: Pseudomonas sp. 22072; assembly: GCF_052046095.1. Classification (NCBI taxonomy): domain Bacteria; kingdom Pseudomonadati; phylum Pseudomonadota; class Gammaproteobacteria; order Pseudomonadales; family Pseudomonadaceae; genus Pseudomonas; species Pseudomonas sp. 22072. Next base: position 37,536 of record NZ_JBQEQE010000032.1, on the reverse strand, counting down.
TTTCCTCTCGGAACTGGCTTACAAAGCCGTGTTCCGATGGCGCTGTGACAGCGTCCAGCTAGAGTGAACGCAAGCCGTAAACGGCTCGCCAAGAATTTTTTAAAAAATACGCCGCAGGAGAGATTCGCAATGGCTCAGCAGGGCAGTGGTTATCAGGCTCGCTATAAACGCATTCTACTCAAGCTCAGCGGCGAGGCCCTGATGGGCTCGGAAGAGTTCGGGATCGATCCCAAGGTGCTTGACCGCATGGCGCTGGAAGTCGGCCAGTTGGTCGGTATCGGCGTGCAGGTCGGCCTGGTGATTGGTGGTGGCAACCTGTTCCGCGGTGCGGCACTGAGTGCGGCCGGTATGGACCGGGTTACCGGCGACCACATGGGCATGCTGGCCACTGTGATGAACGCCCTCGCCATGCGCGACGCCCTGGAGCGCGCCAACATCTCGGCCATCGTGATGTCGGCAATTTCCATGGTTGGCGTGACCGATCACTATGATCGCCGCAAAGCCATGCGCCACCTGAACTCCAAGGAAGTGGTGATCTTTGCTGCTGGCACAGGTAACCCGTTCTTCACTACCGACTCGGCCGCATGCCTGCGTGCTATCGAAATCGATGCCGACGTGGTGTTGAAGGCGACCAAGGTGGATGGCGTATACACTGCAGACCCATTCAAAGACCCGCATGCCGAGAAGTTCGATCATCTGACCTACGATGAAGTGCTGGATCGCAAGCTGGGTGTCATGGACCTGACCGCTATCTGCCTGTGCCGCGACCACAAGATGCCGCTGCGCGTATTTAACATGAACAAGCCCGGCGCCCTGCTGAATATCGTACATGGCGGCGCAGAAGGGACTCTGATCGAGGAAGGCCAACAATGATCAACGAAATCAAGAAAGACGCCCAGGCGCGTATGCAGAAATCCCTGGAATCCTTGAGTCATGCCTTTGGCCAGATCCGTACTGGCAAGGCGCACCCAAGCATCCTGGGCAGCGTGATGGTGCCTTACTACGGTTCCGACACCCCGCTGAGCGGCGTGGCCAACGTGACCGTGAAGGATTCGCGTACCCTGCAAGTTGTTGCCTTCGAGCGCAACATGCTCGCCGCCGTCGACAAGGCTATCCAGAGTGCCGGCCTGAACCTCAACCCGACCAACTTGGGCGAGTTGCTGCTGATCTCCATGCCAGCCCTGACCGAAGAAACCCGCAAGGGCTTCACCAAGCAGGCGCGCAGTGCTGCTGAAGATGCGCGCGTTGCAGTGCGTAACATCCGCCGCGATGCACTGGGCGATCTGAAGAAGCTGGTCAAGGACAAGGAAATCAGCGAAGACGAAGAGCGCCGCGCCGTCGCTGATATCGACAAGCTGACCAAGGACGCCGAAGCCCAGATCACCAAGGCGACCGAAGAAAAAGAAAAGGACCTGATGGCCGTATAAGGGGTCAGGACGCCTTCATGGAAAAGACCAAGCAGACTGTGCCCTCCGTGGTGCCGCGCCATGTCGCGATCATCATGGATGGGAATAATCGCTGGGCGAAAAAACGCTTTATGCCGGGTGTTGCCGGGCATAAAGCGGGTGTTGACGCGGTAAGGGCGGTGATTGAGGTGTGCGCCGAGGCCAAGGTCGAAGTATTGACCTTGTTCGCGTTCTCAAGTGAGAACTGGCAGCGACCCGCCGATGAAGTCAGTGCCTTGATGGACCTGTTCTTCAAGGCTCTGCGTCGTGAGGCCAAGCGCCTCAACGACAACAACATCAGTCTGCGTATCATCGGTGATCGCTCGCGGTTCCATCCGGAGCTGCAAGCTGCCATGCGCGAAGCCGAGGCCATCACTGCCGGTAGTAACCGTTTTGTGTTGCAGATCGCAGCCAACTACGGTGGCCAGTGGGATATTGCCCAGGCTGCGCAGCGGCTGGCCCGCGAAGTGCAGGCCGGCCATCTGCGCCCGGACGACATCACGCCCCAACTGTTGCAAACCTGCCTGGTGACCGGCGACCTGCCGTTGCCGGACTTGTGCATTCGCACCGGTGGCGAGCATCGCATCAGCAATTTCCTGCTGTGGCAGCTGGCCTACACCGAGCTGTACTTCTCCGACCTGTTCTGGCCGGACTTCAAACACGAAGCCATGCGTAATGCACTGGCTGATTTCGCTTCCCGTCAGCGTCGCTTCGGTAAAACGAGCGAGCAGATCGAAGCTGGAGCCCGGGTTTAAATGCTTAAACAACGAATCATCACGGCGCTGATCCTGCTGCCGATTGCCTTGTGCGGTTTTTTCCTGCTCGACGGTTCCGGCTTTGCGCTGTTCATCGGCCTGGTTGTGACCCTTGGTGCGTGGGAGTGGGCGCGCCTGGCAGGCTTTGTCAACCAGTTGCCGCGTATGGCCTATGCCGCCTTGGTCGCGCTGTTGTTGTTCTTCATGTACATCCTGCCGGACATCGCGCCCTGGGTGCTGGGGGCTGCAGTGTTGTGGTGGGCGTTGGCGACTTTCCTGGTGCTCACCTATCCGCGCACCAGTAGCCAGTGGTCCAGCGTGGCCTGCAAGCTGGTGATTGGCCTGGCGATCCTCTTGCCGGCCTGGCAAGGGCTGGTGGAGATAAAGCGTTACCCGCTGGGCAACGAATTGATCCTGGCTGTGATGGTGTTGGTATGGGGCGCCGACATTGGTGCCTACTTCTCGGGTAGAGCTTTTGGCAAACGCAAGCTGGCCCCGGCCGTAAGTCCCGGCAAGAGCTGGGAAGGCGTATACGGCGGCTTGGCCTTGACGCTGCTGATCACCCTGGTGGTCGGTGTGGTGCGTGACTGGTCAGTAAAGGAAGTGCTTCTGGCCTTGCTGGGGACGGCTATTGTCGTCTTCATCTCGGTGGTGGGCGACCTTACCGAGAGCATGTTCAAACGCCAGGCGGGCATCAAGGACAGCAGTAACCTGCTGCCAGGCCATGGCGGTGTGCTTGACCGTATCGACAGCCTCACCGCCGCGCTGCCTATTTTTGCCGTGCTGTTGTGGATGATCGCTTCGTGAGCCGCCTGCAGCAGGTTACGGTGCTGGGTGCGACCGGCTCGGTCGGGCTCAGTACCCTGGATGTCATCGCGCGTCACCCCGATCGCTATCAGGTTTTCGCCCTGACCGGCTTCACGCGTTTGCGCGAGTTGCTGGCCTTGTGCGTGCGTCACTCGCCGCGCTTTGCCGTGGTGCCGGAAGCTGCTGCGGCTCGCAATCTGCAGGATGATCTGCGGGCTGCCGGGCTGGCTACTCAGGTATTGGTTGGCGAGGCAGGCTTATGCCAGGTCTCGGCCGATGCGGACGTGGATACGGTGGTGGCGGCGATTGTCGGTGCGGCAGGTTTGCGCCCGACCTTGGCGGCAGTCGATGCTGGCAAGAAAATCCTGCTGGCCAACAAAGAAGCCTTGGTCATGTCCGGCGCACTCTTTATGCAAGCGGTGCGTAAGAGCGGAGCGGTGCTGCTGCCTCTGGACAGCGAGCACAACGCCATCTTCCAGTGCATGCCCGGTGATTTTGCCCGCGGCTTGAGCCAGGTCGGCGTGCGCCGGATTCTGCTGACGGCATCGGGTGGCCCATTCCGCCAGACTCCGTCGGCCGAGCTGGACCATGTGTCTCCCGATCAGGCATGCGCTCACCCGAACTGGTCCATGGGGCGCAAAATCTCCGTGGATTCGGCGAGCATGATGAACAAGGGCCTGGAGTTGATCGAGGCATGCTGGCTGTTCGATGCGCGGCCTGACCAGGTTGAGGTGGTCATTCACCCACAAAGTGTGATCCATTCCCTGGTCGATTACGTGGATGGTTCGGTGTTGGCGCAATTGGGTAACCCGGACATGCGCACACCGATCGCCAACGCCTTGGCGTGGCCTGAGCGGATTGATTCCGGCGTAGCACCGTTGGACTTGTTTGCAATCGCGCGCCTGGACTTCGAAGCCCCGGACGAGCAGCGTTTCCCTTGTTTGCGCCTGGCGCGGCAAGCGGCCGAGGCGGGTAACAGTGCCCCGGCGATGCTTAACGCGGCCAACGAAGTTGCCGTGGCGGCGTTTCTTGAGCGGCGCATCCGCTTTCCGCAGATCGCGAGTATCATCGAGGACGTCCTGGCGCTTGAGCCGGTAGTGGCAGTGAATGACCTGGAGGCGGTGTTCGAGGCCGACAACAAGGCCCGAGCCCTGGCCGGGCAATGGTTGGATCGCAATGCGGGTTAGGCCGCGGGCAGGTTTGAGTCTTCAGGCATTGGATTGAAATGCGGAGAAATTAGATGAGTGCGCTCTACATGATTGTCGGCACCCTGGTTGCTCTGGGTGTGTTGGTGACCTTCCACGAATTCGGCCACTTCTGGGTGGCGCGTCGTTGCGGCGTCAAGGTATTGCGCTTTTCCGTCGGTTTCGGCATGCCGTTGTTGCGCTGGCATGATCGCCGAGGCACTGAGTTTGTCATTGCTGCTATCCCGTTGGGCGGCTACGTCAAGATGCTCGATGAGCGCGAAGGCGAAGTGCCTGCGGACCAGTTGGACCAATCCTTCAATCGCAAGACCGTTCGTCAGCGTATTGCGATTGTCGCGGCGGGACCGATCGCCAACTTCCTGTTGGCGATGGTGTTCTTCTGGGTCTTGGCCATGCTGGGCAGCCAGCAGGTGCGCCCGGTCATTGGCGCGGTCGAAGCCGACAGCATCGCGGCCAAGGCGGGCCTGACGGCAGGGCAGGAAATTGTATCCATTGATGGCGAACCCACCACAGGTTGGGGCGCGGTCAACTTGCAGTTGGTGCGTCGCCTGGGTGAAAGCGGCACCGTCAATGTGGTGGTGCGTAACCAGGACTCCAGCGCTGAAACCCCGCGGGCATTGGCGCTGGACCATTGGCTCAAGGGCGCCGATGAGCCCGATCCGATCAAATCCCTGGGGATCCGCCCTTGGCGTCCGGCTTTGCCGCCGGTGCTGGCCGAGCTGGATCCAAAAGGGCCGGCCCAGGCTGCTGGCCTGAAAACCGGTGATCGCCTGTTGGCCCTTGATGGCCAGGCGCTGGATGACTGGCAGCAGGTGGTCGACCTGGTGCGTGTGCGCCCTGATACCAAAATTGTGCTGAAAGTTGAGCGCGACGGTGCTCAAATCGACGTCCCCGTGACCCTGTCGGTGCGAGGCGAAGCCAAGGCGGCCGGGGGCTACCTGGGGGCAGGGGTCAAAGGTGTCGAATGGCCGCCATCGATGGTGCGAGAGGTCAGCTACGGGCCTTTGGCAGCGATTGCAGAGGGCGCGAAACGCACCTGGACCATGAGCGTGCTGACCCTCGAATCCCTCAAGAAAATGTTGTTCGGTGAGCTCTCGGTAAAAAACTTGAGTGGACCGATAACCATTGCTAAAGTGGCGGGCGCTTCTGCCCAGTCGGGTGTCGCGGATTTCCTGAATTTCCTGGCTTATCTGAGTATTAGCCTTGGGGTTCTGAATTTGCTGCCCATTCCAGTATTGGATGGGGGGCATCTGCTGTTTTATCTGGTCGAGTGGGTGCGTGGTCGCCCCTTGTCGGATCGGGTGCAGGGTTGGGGGATACAGATTGGTATCAGTTTGGTGGTCGGGGTGATGTTGTTAGCCCTGGTCAACGATCTGGGACGTCTGTAACGCTTCGCTGAATTGCGAATCTGCCGCATTTTGCGGCAGTTTGTTTATTGCCAGTTGGAATAAGAAAGGACTTCATGAAACGTCTGCTGCTAACTGCGGTTCTCACCGTATTGATGATCGCCGAAGTTCACGCCGAGTCCTTCACCATCTCCGATATTCGCGTCAATGGCCTCCAGCGGGTCTCCGCGGGTAGCGTCTTTGGTGCCTTGCCGTTGAACGTCGGGGAACAGGCGGATGATCGTCGCCTGGTGGAATCCACTCGTGCGCTGTTCAAAACCGGGTTCTTTCAAGATATCCAACTGGGTCGCGAAGGCAACGTCCTGGTCATCACGGTCGTCGAGCGACCTTCCGTCGCCAGTATCGCGATCGAAGGTAACAAGGCCATCTCCACTGAAGACCTGATGAAGGGCCTGAAGCAATCGGGCCTGGCCGAGGGCGAGATCTTCCAGCGCGCAACCCTTGAGGGTGTGCGTAACGAGTTGCAACGCCAGTACGTTGCCCAGGGCCGCTACTCCGCGACCGTGGAAACCGAAGTGATCCCCCAGCCTCGTAACCGTGTGGGCCTGAAGGTCAACATCAACGAAGGCACCGTGGCCGCCATCCAGCACATCAACGTCGTGGGCAACACCAAGTTCCCTGATGAAGACCTGGTCGACCTGTTCGAACTCAAGACCACCAACTGGTTGTCGTTCTTCAAGAACGATGACAAGTACGCCCGTGAAAAACTCTCCGGTGACCTGGAACGCCTGCGCTCCTACTACCTGGACCGTGGCTACATCAACATGGACATCGCTTCGACCCAGGTGTCCATCACCCCGGACAAGAAGCACGTCTATATCACCGTCAACGTCAACGAAGGCGAGAAGTACAAGGTTCGTGACGTCAAGCTCAGCGGCGACCTGAAAGTGCCTGAAGACCAGGTCAAGTCCCTGCTGCTCGTGCAGAAGGACCAGGTGTTCTCGCGCAAGCTGATGACCACCACCTCAGAACTGATCACCCGCCGCCTGGGTAACGAAGGCTATACCTTCGCCAACGTCAACGGCGTGCCGACCCCGAATGATGAAGACCACACCGTGGACATCACCTTCGTCGTCGATCCGGGCAAGCGTGCCTACGTCAACCGTATCAACTTCCGCGGCAACACCAAGTCCGCGGACGAAGTGCTGCGTCGTGAAATGCGTCAGATGGAAGGTGGCTGGGCTTCGACCTACCTGATCGACCAGTCCAAGACCCGTCTCGAGCGCCTGGGCTTCTTCAAGGAAGTCAACGTCGAAACCCCGGCCGTACCGGGTGTGGATGACCAGGTTGACGTGAACTACGCCGTGGAAGAACAAGCCTCGGGTTCGATCACCGCCAGCGTCGGTTTCGCCCAGAGTGCCGGTTTGATCCTGGGTGGTTCCATCACGCAGAACAACTTCCTGGGTACCGGTAACCGTGTGTCCATCGGCCTGACCCGCAGCGAATACCAGAGCCGATACAACTTCGGCTATACCGACCCCTACTGGACTGCAGACGGTGTGAGCCTGGGCTACAACGCCTTCTACCGCACCACCGACTACAAAGACCTCGATGTTGACGTTGCAAGCTATGCGATCGACAGCCTGGGTGCCGGTGTCAACGTGGGTTACCCGATCAGCGAGACTTCGCGCCTGACCTTCGGCCTTACCGCCCAGCAGGATGAGATCAAGACCGGTATTTATACCGTGGACGAAATCTTCGACTTCACCCGTCGTGAAGGCGACAAGTTCCTGAACTTCAAGGCGTCTGCCGGCTGGTCCGAGTCGACCCTGAACAAAGGCGTACTGGCAACCCGCGGCCACTCCCAGAGCCTGACCGCGGAAGTCACTACGCCGGGCAGCGACCTGTCGTTCTTCAAGCTCGACTACCGCGGCCAGTTGTTCCAGCCGTTGAGCGATAACTACACCATGCGCCTGCACACAGAGTTGGGCTATGGCGACGGTTATGGTTCGACCAATGGCTTGCCGTTCTATGAAAACTACTATGCAGGTGGTTTCAACTCGGTACGTGGCTTCAAGGACAGCACTCTGGGTCCGCGTGGTACGCCGAGCCGCGGTTTTGCTCAGACCGGTAACCAGGGCACTGTCGCTGACTCGGACAACGACCCGCTGCCATTCGGTGGTAACGTGCTGATCCAGGGTGGTGCGGAGATTCTGTTCCCGCTGCCGTTCGTCAAGGACCAGCGTTCGCTGCGTACTTCGGTCTTCTGGGACGTGGGTAACGTGTTCGACTCCAAGTGCGAACAGATCAAAAACCCAAGTGGCTTGAAGTCCAATACTCAATGCAACGACGTGAGCCTCAGCAACCTGGCGAGCTCCGTGGGCGTGGGTGTGACCTGGGTGACTGCGCTGGGCCCGTTGAGCTTTGCTCTGGCCATGCCGATCAAGAAACCGGATAACGCTGAAACCCAGATTTTCCAATTCTCCCTCGGCCAGACGTTCTAAGCGTCTGACCTAAGATAACGACAACGGATTCTGTAGGAGTACATCGTGCGTAAGTTGACTCAATTGGTCTTGCTGGCCACTGTGCTGGTCACCACCCCGGCCTTCGCCGAAATGAAAATCGCGGTCCTGAACTATCAGATGGCCCTGCTGGAGTCCGATGCGGCCAAGCGATACGCCGTGGATGCCGAGAAGAAATTCGGTCCGCAGCTGACCAAGCTCAAGACGCTGGAAAGCAGCGCCAAGGGCATCCAGGACCGCCTGGTAGCCGGTGGCGACAAGATGCAGCAAGGCGAGCGCGAGCGTCTGGAGCTTGAATTCAAGCAAAAGGCCCGTGACTACCAGTTCCAATCCAAGGAGCTGAACGAAGCCAAGGCTGTGGCCGACCGCGAAATGCTCAAGCAGCTCAAGCCGAAATTGGACAGCGCTGTGGAAGAAGTCATCAAGAAGGGTGCCTTTGACCTGGTGTTCGAGCGTGGCGCCGTGATCGACGTCAAGCCTCAATACGACATCACCCGCCAGGTGATCGAGCGCATGAACCAGCTGAAGTAAACCATGACAGCGACTATCAAGCTCGGCGAGTTGGCCGAGTTCCTGGGAGCCACCTTGCGTGGCTCCAAGGAGAAAGAAATCACTGGGCTAGCCACCTTGCAGGAGGCTGGCCCAGCTCAGTTGAGCTTCCTCGCAAATCCTCAATACCGTAAATACCTGGTCGACTGCCAGGCCGCAGCCGTGTTGCTGAAGGCCGCCGACGCCGAAGGGTTTACCGGGGATGCGCTGGTGGTGGCCGATCCGTACCTGTCGTACGCCAAGGCGTCGCACCTGTTCGATCCCAAGCCGAAGGCGGCCGGCGGTATTCACCCGTCTGCCGTGATCGCCGATGATGCCCAGGTTGATCCTGCCGCCAGCATCGGTGCATTCGCCGTGATCGAAAGCGGGGCGCGTATTGGTGCTGGTGTCACCGTGGGTGCCCACTGCTTTATCGGTGCACGCTGTGAAATTGGTGCCGATGGTTGGCTGGCCCCCCGCGTGACCCTCTACCACGATGTGCGTATTGGTCAGCGTGTGGTCATTCAGTCCGGTGCTGTTATCGGCGGCGAAGGCTTTGGCTTTGCCAACTCCAAAGGTGTCTGGCACAAGATCGCCCAGGTCGGTGGCGTATTGATCGGCGATGATGTGGAGATCGGCGTGAACACCGCCGTGGATCGCGGGGCCTTGGCTGATACCGTGATCGGCAACGGTGTGAAGCTCGATAACCAGATCCAGATCGCCCACAACGTGCAGATTGGCGATCACACCGCCATGGCGGCCTGCGTGGGTATTTCCGGCAGCACCAAGATCGGCAAGCATTGCATGCTCGCCGGTGGCGTTGGGCTGGTGGGACATATCGATATTTGCGACAACGTCTTCATCACCGGCATGACTATGGTGACCCACTCGATCACAGAGCCAGGGGCCTACTCGTCCGGTACCGCGATGCAACCTGCGGCCGAATGGCGCAAGAGTGCCGCGCGTTTGAGGAAGATCGACGACATGGCACGACGTATCAAACAGCTTGAAAAGCGTGTCGGGGACGTGACCCCTGGCGGTAATGCTTCATCAGAAGGCTGATACCATTTCCATATCAAGTGTGCGCAGCCGCTAGACGGCCTCCTTGATTTGCTAGCGGGGCGTGCGCCTGGTGCGCCCGCCCCCAATCTTTATTACAGGCTTCCCCCCGAAATGATGGACATCAACGAGATTCGCGAATACCTGCCTCACCGTTACCCGTTCCTGCTGGTGGACCGCGTAGTGGACCTCAATGTCGAGGAAAAGCGCATTCGTGCCTACAAGAATGTCAGCATCAACGAACCATTCTTCAATGGTCACTTTCCTGCGCATCCAATCATGCCAGGTGTGTTGATCATCGAAGCCATGGCCCAGGCTGCCGGTATCCTTGGTTTCAAAATGCTCGACCTCAAGCCTGCTGACGGCACGCTTTACTATTTCGTGGGTTCGGACAAGCTGCGTTTTCGCAACCCGGTCACCCCGGGTGACCAGTTGATCCTGGAAGCCAAGTTCATCAGTTGCAAACGCCAGATCTGGAAGTTCGAATGCCAGGCCTCGGTAGATGGCAAGCCGGTGTGCTCTGCCGAGATCATCTGTGCGGAACGCAAACTATGAGTTTGATTGACCCTCGCGCAATCATCGATCCGTCGGCCGTACTGGCCGCCGACGTTGAGGTCGGCCCTTGGTCGATCGTCGGCGCAGGTGTGGAAATCGGCGAGGGGACTGTCATCGGGCCGCACGTGATCCTCAAGGGTCCGACCCGCATTGGCAAACACAATCGCATCTACCAGTTTTCCTCGGTAGGCGAAGACACCCCGGACATGAAGTACAAGGGTGAAGAAACACGCCTGGTAATCGGTGACCACAATATTATCCGTGAAGGCGTCACCATTCACCGTGGCACCGTGCAAGATCGCGCCGAAACCACCTTGGGTGATCACAACCTGGTCATGGCCTATGCGCACATCGGCCATGACAGCGTGATCGGCAATCATTGCATCCTGGTCAACAACACTGCGTTGGCAGGCCATGTGCACGTTGATGACTGGGCGATCCTTTCCGGCTTCACCCTGGTACATCAATACTGCCATATCGGCGCCCACAGCTTTTCCGGTATGGGCACCGCCATCGGCAAGGATGTCCCGGCATTCGTGACGGTGTTCGGCAATCCTGCCGAAGCCCGCAGCATGAATTTTGAAGGCATGCGTCGTCGTGGTTTCAGCGAAGAAGCCATCCACGCCCTGCGCCGTGCCTACAAGACGGTTTACCGCCAAGGGTTGACCGTGGAGCAGGCCCTGGCCGAGTTGGCCGAGCCTGCCACGCAGTTCCCGGAAGTCGCGGTATTCCGTGATTCTATCCAGACCTCGACTCGCGGCATCACCCGCTGATCATGGCCACTCTGCGTATTGCGCTCGTGGCCGGTGAAGCTTCCGGCGATATCCTGGGTTCTGGCTTGATGCGCGCGCTCAAGGCCCAGCATCCGGCGGTGGAATTTATCGGGGTCGGCGGCCCGTTGATGCAGGCCGAAGGCCTGACCTCCTATTTCCCCATGGAGCGCCTGTCGGTCATGGGACTGGTGGAAGTCTTGGGGCGCCTGCGTGAGCTGCTGGCTCGCCGCAAGCTGCTGATCAAGACGCTGATCGAAGAAAAACCTGACGTCTTTATCGGCATCGATGCGCCGGACTTCACGCTCAATATCGAACTCAAGTTGCGCCAGGCCGGGATCAAGACCGTGCACTACGTCAGCCCATCCGTGTGGGCGTGGCGCCAGAAGCGTGTGTTGAAAATCCGCGAAGGCTGCGACCTGATGTTGACCTTGCTTCCATTCGAAGCCCGGTTCTACGAGGAGAAGGGCGTGCCGGTGCGGTTTGTCGGCCACACCCTGGCTGACGCCATTCCCTTGCAGGCTGATCGTGCGGCTGCGCGCGCCGAGCTGGGCTTGCCCGATGGCCCGTTGGTAGCGTTGATGCCAGGCAGTCGTGGCGGTGAGGTGGGGCGTTTGGGGGCGTTGTTTTTTGATGCTGCCGAACGTCTTCAGGCGCAAAAGCCGGGAATCCGCTTTGTGCTGCCTTGCGCCAGTCCACAACGTCGTGCACAGATCGAAACCCTGCTGGAAGGCCGCAACCTGCCGTTGACCCTGCTCGATGGCCAGTCCCACCTGGCCCTGGCAGCCTGCGATGCGGTGTTGATCGCCTCGGGCACTGCCACACTTGAGGCCCTGCTGTACAAGCGGCCGATGGTCGTGGCCTATCGCCTGGCGCCACTGACCTTCTGGATCCTCAAGCGCATGGTCAAGAGCCCTTACATTTCCTTGCCCAACCTGCTGGCCCAGCGCCTGCTGGTGCCGGAGTTGTTGCAGGACGATGCAACGCCCGAAGCGCTTGCGCAAACCCTACTACCCTTGATTGACGGCGGCGAAGAGCAGACCCGTGGTTTCGACGATATTCACCGCACGTTACGCCGTGATGCCTCGAACCAGGCGGCCGACGCCGTGTTGACCCTGATCGGCCATAAACAGGAAGCCTTATGACCATGCAAATGGGCCTGGATTTCAGTCTCGTCGCCCAAGCCCACGAACTGGTGGCGGGTGTTGACGAAGTCGGGCGCGGCCCGCTGTGTGGCGCAGTGGTCACGGCGGCGGTGATCCTTGATCCGAACCGCCCGATCCTGGGGCTCAACGATTCGAAGAAGCTCACCGAAGCCCGTCGCGAAAAGCTCTATGACGAGATCTGTGAGAAAGCCCTGAGCTGGCATATCGCCCGGGCTGAAGTCGAAGAAATCGACGAGCTGAATATCCTGCACGCCACCATGCTGGCGATGCAGCGCGCTGTGGAAGGGCTGCACATCACCCCGAAAATGGCGATGATCGACGGTAACCGCTGCCCCAAACTGACAATGCCGTCCGAAGCGGTGGTCAAGGGCGATAGCAAGGTTCCCGCCATTGCCGCCGCCTCGATCCTGGCCAAGGTCAGCCGCGACCGTGAAATGGCCGCGTTCGAATTGATCTATCCCGGCTACGGCATTGGAGGCCATAAAGGCTACCCGACCCCCGTTCATCTGGAAGCTCTGGCTCGGCTCGGCCCCACCCCGATCCATCGCCGCTCGTTTGCCCCGGTGCGCCAGGCTTATGAGGCCCGTGAAAGTCTGATCGAGGTATAGCAGCAAGGCTGATGTTTTTACCCAGGCCCGGTACAATCCGGGCCTTGTTGTTTTCATGTATCAAGACAGGATCACTATGCCGGCTTCATTCGTTCATCTACGCCTGCACACTGAGTACTCCCTGGTCGACGGCCTGGTACGGATCAAACCGCTGGTCAAAACCCTGGTGGGCATGAACATGCCTGCGGTTGCGGTTACCGACCAGAACAACATGTGTTCCCTGGTCAAGTTCTACAAGAACGCCATGGGCGCCGGCATCAAGCCGATCTGCGGCGCCGATCTGTGGCTGTCCAACAAAGACCCGGATAACCCCCTGAGCCGCATCAGCCTGCTGGCGATGAACGGCGTGGGTTATCGCAACCTCACCGAACTGATCTCCCGTGGCTTTATCGATGGTCAGCGCAACGGCTCGATCATCATCGAGCGCGAGTGGGTGGCCGAAGCCAGCGAAGGTCTGATCATGCTCTCGGCGGCCAAAGAGGGCGAAATCGGTATCGCGCTGCTGGGCGGCAACCCTCAGGAAGCCGAAGTGCTGGCGCGTGAGTGGATGCAGGTGTTCCCAGGCCGGTTCTACCTGGAAGTCCAGCGCACCAACCGCCCCAACGATGAAGAGCATCTGCACGCTGCCGTAGCCCTGGCCGATAAGCTGGGTGCGCCGCTGGTGGCGACCAATGATGTGCGCTTTATCAAGAAAGAAGATTTCGAAGCCCACGAGACCCGCGTGTGCATCGGCGAAGGCCGTGCCTTGGATGACCCGCGCCGCTCGAAGAACTACAGCGAAGAGCAGTACCTCAAAAGCGCCGAGGAAATGGCGGAGCTGTTCAGCGACTTGCCCGAGGCCCTGGAAAACTCCGTCGAGATCGCCAAGCGCTGCAACATCGAAGTGAAGCTGGGCAAACACTTCCTGCCCAACTTCCCGATTCCCGATGGCATGACCATCGACGAATACTTTCGCAAAGTGTCGTTCGATGGCCTGGAGGAACGCCTCAGCGTCCTGCTGCCCAAGGACACCACCGAGGACTACGAAGCCAAGCGCCAGGTGTATGTCGATCGGTTGAATTTCGAGCTGGATATCATTATCCAGATGGGGTTCCCCGGTTACTTCCTGATCGTAATGGACTTTATCCAGTGGGCCAAAAACAACGGTGTACCGGTAGGCCCTGGTCGGGGGTCAGGTGCTGGCTCGCTGGTGGCCTACGTACAGAAGATCACCGACCTTGACCCGCTTGAATATGACCTGCTGTTCGAACGGTTCCTGAACCCGGAACGGGTTTCCATGCCCGACTTCGACGTCGACTTCTGCATGGATGGCCGTGACCGCGTGATTGAGTACGTGGCCGAAAAATACGGTCGCAACGCGGTAAGTCAGATCATCACCTTCGGCTCCATGGCCGCCAAAGCGGTAATCCGCGACGTGGCGCGGGTGCAGGGCAAGTCCTACGGTTTGGCGGACCGCCTGTCGAAGATGATCCCGTTCGAAGTCGGCATGACCCTGGAAAAAGCCTACGAGCAGGAAGAAATCCTGCGCGACTTCATCAAGGTCGATGAAGAAGCCGCCGAAATCTGGGACATGGCGCGCAAGCTCGAGGGCGTGGTGCGTAACGTCGGTAAACACGCCGGTGGTGTGGTTATTGCGCCGACCAAGCTCACCGACTTTTCGCCGATCTATTGCGATGAAGAAGGCGACGGACTGGTCACCCAGTTCGACAAGGACGATGTGGAGGCCGCCGGCTTGGTGAAGTTCGACTTCCTCGGCCTGCGGACTCTGACGATCATCGACTGGGCACTCAAGACCATCAACCGCGACCGTGCCAAGGTCGGCGAAGAACCGCTGGATATCGCGTTTATCCCGCTGGACGACAAGCCGACGTACAGCCTGCTGCAAAAAGCCGAAACCACCGCAGTGTTCCAGCTTGAATCCCGGGGCATGAAGGAACTGATCAAAAAGCTCAAGCCCGACTGCCTGGAAGACTTGATCGCACTGGTGGCCCTGTTCCGTCCGGGCCCGCTGCAATCGGGCATGGTGGATGACTTCATCAACCGTAAACACGGCCGGGCCGAGCTGGCTTACCCGCATTCCGACTATCAGTATGAAGGCCTCAAGCCCGTACTGGCGCCGACCTACGGCATCATCCTGTACCAGGAACAGGTGATGCAGATCGCCCAAGTGATGGCCGGCTACACCCTCGGCGGTGCGGACATGCTACGTCGCGCCATGGGTAAGAAAAAGCCCGAGGAAATGGCCAAGCAGCGCGGCGGTTTCATTGAAGGTTGCGCGACCAACAACATCGATGCCGACCTGGCCGGTAACATCTTCGACCTGGTAGAAAAGTTCGCCGGTTATGGCTTCAACAAATCCCACTCCGCAGCCTATGGCCTAGTGTCGTACCAGACCGCCTGGCTGAAAGCTCACTACCCGGCACCGTTCATGGCGGCGGTACTTTCGGCGGATATGCACAACACCGACAAGGTCGTGACCTTGATCGAGGAAGTGCGCACCATGAAGCTGCGCCTCGACGCGCCGGACGTGAACGCTTCGGAGTTCAAGTTCACGGTGAACGACGAAGGCCGCATCATCTATGGCCTCGGCGCGATCAAAGGCGTGGGCGAAGGCCCGGTCGAGGCCATTACCGAAGCGCGTCAGGACGGGCCGTTCAAGGACCTGTTCGACTTTTGCGCACGCGTTGACCTCAAACGCATCAACAAGCGTACCCTCGATGGCCTGATCCGCAGCGGCGCACTCGACCGTCTTGGCCCGTATTTTCATGATGAGCCGAAGGCTTACCAGGCCAATATCGATCGTAACCGGGCGGTGCTGCTGACCGCCATGGAAGAGGCGATCAAGGCCGCCGAACAGACCGCCCGTACCCATGACAGCGGCCACGCCGACCTGTTTGGCGGGCTGTTCGTCGAAGAAGATGCGGATGTCTACGCGAATCACCGCAAGGCCAAGGAGCTGACTCTGAAGGAGCGCCTCAAGGGTGAAAAAGACACCTTGGGCCTGTACCTCACTGGCCACCCGATTGACGAGTACGAAGGCGAAATCCGCCGTTTTGCCCGCCAGCGCATCATCGACCTGAAACCGGCGCGGGATACCCAGACCGTCGCCGGTATGATCATCGCCCTGCGGGTGATGAAAAATAAGAAGGGCGACAAGATGGGCTTCATCACCCTCGATGACCGCTCGGGCCGTATCGAAGCGTCATTGTTTGCCGACGCGTTTCACTCCGCCCAATCGCTGTTGCAGACCGACGCCATGGTGGTGGTGGAAGGGGAGGTCAGCAATGATGACTTCTCCGGTGGCCTGCGCCTGCGCATCAAGCGCGTGATGAGCATGGAAGACGCCCGCACCAACCTGGCCGAAAGCCTGCGCCTGAAGGTCAAGACCGAAGCGCTTAAGGGCGATCAGCTACGCTGGTTGGGTGACCTGCTAAAACGCCATCGTGGCGCATGCCCGGTGACCATGGAGTACACCGGCAGCGATGCCAAGGCCATGTTGCAGTTTGGTGAGACGTGGCGAATTGATCCCGCTGATGGCTTGATTCAAGCTTTGCGTGACCAGTTCGGGCGAGACAACGTCTTCCTCCAATACCGTTGACGGTCAGATAGATCTGATCTCGACTAAACATTTAATCTCGACCTAAACGCGCCTCTCCCTTAAGGTAGGGCGCGAATAGACAACCGGCTGGCCAGGCACCCCTTGGCCGTCGACCCAAGACGGACGCTTATGAACCCGAATTTTCTTGATTTCGAACAGCCGATCGCTGACCTGCAAGCCAAGATCGAAGAGCTGCGCCTGGTCGGCAATGACAATTCGCTAAACATCGGTGATGAAATCGCTCGCCTGCAAGACAAGAGCAGCACGCTCACCGAAGACATCTTCGGCAAGCTGACCAGCTGGCAGATCGCGCGCCTGGCTCGCCATCCGCGCCGTCCCTACACCCTGGACTACATCGAACACATCTTCACCGAGTTCGACGAGTTGCACGGCGACCGTCACTTCTCCGACGACGCAGCCATCGTGGGCGGCATCGCTCGCCTGGACGACCAGCCGGTGATGGTGATCGGTCACCAGAAGGGCCGTGAAGTGCGCGAGAAAGTACGCCGCAACTTCGGTATGCCGCGCCCGGAAGGCTATCGCAAGGCGTGCCGCCTGATGGAAATGGCCGAGCGCTTCAAGATGCCGATCCTGACCTTCATCGACACGCCGGGTGCCTACCCGGGTATCGACGCCGAAGAGCGCAACCAGAGCGAAGCGATTGCCTGGAACCTGCGCGTCATGGCGCGCCTGAAAACTCCGATCATTGCCACCGTGATCGGTGAAGGTGGTTCCGGCGGTGCCCTGGCCATTGGTGTCTGCGACCAATTGAACATGTTGCAGTACTCGACCTACGCGGTGATCTCGCCGGAAGGTTGTGCCTCGATCCTGTGGAAAACCGCCGAAAAGGCGCCGGACGCTGCCGAAGCCATGGGCATCACCGCCGATCGCCTCAAAGGCCTGGGTATCGTGGACAAGGTCATCGCCGAGCCACTGGGCGGCGCCCACCGTGACCCGGCTGCCGCCGCTGCGACCATCCGTGCCGAGTTGGGGTCGCAACTGGCGATGCTCAAGAAGCTGGATAACGAAGCGCTGCTGGCTCGTCGTTATGAGCGCCTGATGAGCTACGGCCTCTAAGCCGACGCTGTACCCAATGTAGTAGCCGGCTTGTGTGGGAGCTGGCTTGCCTGCGATAGCATCACCTTGGTATCACTGATACACCGAGGTGCCTGCATCGCGGGCAAGCCCGGCTCCCACATTTGCTTTGTGTATGCTGACGAACGTATTCAAGCTTTGCGGCGGTGACGTGTGATGAAACCAACCCTGCCGGCCACACTCCTGCACACCCTGGCCGACTGGCGCAACGCGCCGGCCTGGCATATCGCATTCTCCGGCGGTCTCGACTCCACCGTTCTGCTGCACCTCCTGGCCTCATTGGCCAAAATCGAAAATCTGCCTCCTGTCAGCGCCGTCCATGTCCACCATGGCCTGCAAGCTGCTGCCGATGCTTGGCCCTCTCATTGCCAATCGGTCTGCGACAGCCTGGGCGTACCTTTGCGCGTCATGCGCGTGCAGGTCAGTCAGGGTGCGAGCCTTGAGCGTGCGGCCCGCGAGGCGCGCTACCAAGCGTTCATGCAGGTCCTAGGGGGGGGGGAGGTGCTTTTCACTGGCCAGCATCGCGACGATCAAGCCGAAACCCTGCTGTTTCGCCTGCTGCGTGGCGCCGGTGTAAGAGGGCTGGCGGCTATGCCTGAGCATCGCCCCTTGGCGCAGGGGTGCTTGGTGCGGCCGTTGCTGGCATTTTCCCGTAGCGACCTGGAAGCCTACGCCCATCAGCATCAGTTGCAGTGGATCGACGACCCCTCCAACGTTGATCCACGGTTTTCCCGCAATTACCTGCGTCACCACGTACTTCCCGCGCTGACGAAACGCTGGCCACAGGCGATCACCCACCTGGCTCGCACGGCTGAACACATGGCTGAGGCTCAAGGGCTGCTCGACGAATTGGCGATGATGGACCTGCAGCGCGCCGATCAGCCTTCTGCGTTTCCCTGGTTGCCTCTGCCGTCCCTGGCGCTTGAACCATTGCGCGAGCTATCCGATGCCCGCCAGCGTAACGCCCTGCGGCATTGGCTCACGCCACTGACCCGTTTACCCGACAGCGACCACTGGGCCGGTTGGCATGCTCTGCGCGATGCCAAGAGCGACGCACAGCCTCTGTGGCGCCTGGCCGACGGCCAAATGCAGCGTAGCGTTGAACGCATCTGGTGGTTGCCCTCGACCTGGTCGGAGTTTTCCGACGCATCGGTGAGCTGGCCCGATCCGCAAGATCCACTAGAGTTAACGGGCAATGGTCAACTGAGGTTTATCGGCAAGGCCCCCGAAGGCCCGCTGGAGGTGCGTTATCGCCAGGGTGGCGAAATCATCGACGTAGCGGGCCGAGGCCGGCGGGATCTCAAGCGTCTGCTGAATGAAAGCGGCATGCCGGGCTTCGCCCGTGGCAGATTGCCGCTGGTCTATCGGGGCGAGCAATTGCTGGCTGTGCCAAGCGTTGCGGGGGCATGGTCCAGGTCGGTGGGTGAGGTGCAATTGGATTGGTTGCCACAGACCTGCGATCAAGGTTTGAGCTGATAGCGCCTTTCCGGTAGACTACGCTCCCTTCTTGATACAACTTCTGTGGATTCGCCTGAATCGCAGTCGTTGCCGATTACCAAGCAGTCTTTGCTGGGCGATTCCAAAAAATGTGTAGCGATCAACGTACCGGTGCTTCATTGCTGGTCTGTCACAACGCGGCGGTTTTTTTGAAAGGTGCACTGTGATTAATGCAGGTGATCGGGGGCTTCGGCCTTCCTTCGCTTTCCCCGGCGGCTCGGACCGCTTTAACGCAGACTTCTAGGGTTTTTCATGACGCGCTACATATTCGTCACGGGCGGTGTTGTTTCTTCATTGGGGAAAGGCATTGCCTCCGCTTCATTGGCGGCCATCCTGGAGGCGCGGGGACTTAAGGTCACCATGCTCAAGCTGGACCCGTACATCAACGTTGACCCGGGCACCATGAGCCCGTTCCAGCACGGTGAAGTGTTCGTCACCCACGACGGCGCCGAGACCGACCTGGACCTGGGCCACTACGAGCGGTTCATCCGCACGACCATGACCCAGAACAACAACTTCACCACCGGCCGTGTCTACGAGCACGTGCTGCGCAAAGAGCGCCGTGGTGACTACCTGGGTGCAACCATCCAGGTGATCCCGCACATCACCGACGAAATCAAGCGCCGCATTATCAAGGGTGCAGGCGATGCCGACGTGGCGATGGTCGAGATCGGTGGCACCGTGGGTGACATCGAGTCCCAACCGTTCCTCGAAGCCATCCGCCAGTTGCGTTTCGAAGTCGGCGCCAAGCGCGCGATGCTGATGCACCTGACACTCGTGCCGTACATCGCCACTGCCGGCGAAACCAAAACCAAGCCTACCCAGCATTCGGTCAAGGAACTGCGTTCCATCGGCCTGCAGCCGGATGTGCTGGTATGCCGCTCCGATCACCCGATCGACATTTCCTCGCGCCGCAAGATCGCGCAGTTCACCAACGTTGAAGAACGTGCGGTGATTGCCCTGGAAGACGCCGACACCATCTACAAGATCCCGGGCATCCTGCATTCCCAGGGGCTGGATGATTTTGTGGTCGAGCGTTTCGGCCTGCAGTGCGGCGGCGCCGACCTGTCCGAGTGGGAAGCGGTTGTCGACGCCAAGCTCAACCCTGAGCATGAAGTCACCATCGCCATGGTCGGCAAGTACATGGAACTGCTGGACGCGTACAAGTCGCTGATCGAAGCGATGAGCCACGCCGGTATCAGCAACCGTACCAAGGTCAACCTGCGCTACATCGATTCCGAAGACATCGAGAACCAGGGCACCGCGCTGCTCGAAGGTGTTGACGCTATCCTCGTTCCCGGCGGTTTCGGCCTGCGTGGCGTGGAAGGCAAGATCACCGCAGTGCAGTACGCCCGTGAAAACAAGGTGCCGTACCTGGGTATCTGCCTGGGCATGCAAGTGGCTGTTATCGAGTTCGCCCGTAACGTGCTGGGCTGGAAAGACGCCAACTCCACCGAGTTCGATCACACCAGCGGCCATCCGGTCGTGGGCCTGATCACCGAGTGGGAAGACGCCACCGGCGCCGTTGAAACCCGTACCGAAACGTCCGACCTGGGCGGCACCATGCGCCTGGGCGCACAGGATTGCCTGCTGGAAGCTGGCTCGCTGGTACACGACTGCTACGGCAAGGATGTGATCGTCGAGCGTCACCGCCACCGCTATGAAGTGAACAACAACCTGCTGCCGCAGATCAAAGAAGCTGGCCTGAAAATCTCCGGCCGCTCCGGTGATGGCAAGCTGGTTGAAGTGGTCGAGGCACCGGATCATCCGTGGTTCGTGGCTTGCCAGTTCCACCCGGAGTTCACCTCGACGCCGCGCGACGGTCACCCGTTGTTCAGTGGTTTCGTCAAAGCAGCACTGACGCAACATCAGAAGAAGGCGTAAACCTGATGGCCCAGAAGATCATTCGCGTAGGCGACATCGAGATTGCCAACGACAAGCCCATGGTGCTGTTCGGCGGCATGAACGTGCTGGAAAGCCGTGACATGGCGATGCAAGTGTGTGAGGAGTACGTGCGGGTCACCCAGAAACTGGGTATCCCTTACGTCTTCAAGGCCAGCTTCGACAAGGCCAACCGTTCGTCCGTGACCTCCTATCGCGGCCCGGGCCTTGAAGAAGGCATGCGGATCTTCCAGGACATCAAGCAAGCCTTCGGCGTGCCGATCATAACCGACGTCCACGAGCCTGAGCAGGCTGCCGTGGTCGCCGAGGTGTGCGACATCATCCAGTTGCCGGCCTTCCTGTCGCGCCAGACCGACCTCGTAGTCGCCATGGCCAAGACCGGCGCGGTGATCAACATCAAGAAAGCCCAATTCCTCGCTCCTCAGGAGATGAAACACATCCTGAGCAAATGCGTGGAAGCCGGTAACGACCAGTTGATCCTTTGCGAGCGGGGTTCGAGCTTCGGCTATAACAACCTCGTGGTGGACATGCTCGGTTTCGGCATCATGAAACAGTTCGAATACCCAGTGTTCTTCGACGTGACCCACGCGCTGCAAATGCCCGGTGGTCGCTCGGACTCCGCTGGCGGGCGACGTGCCCAGGTGACGGACCTGGCCAAGGCGGGCATGAGCCAGTCCCTGGCGGGCCTGTTCCTTGAAGCTCACCCGGACCCAGACAACGCCAAATGTGATGGCCCATGCGCGCTGCGCCTGGACAAGCTGGAGCCATTCCTGGCCCAACTCAAGCAGTTGGACGAGCTGGTCAAGAGTTTTCCGACGGTAGAGACCGCGTAACTGGCATTTCTCCGGTAGAATTTCCCACGCTTTACGCTCAGGCCCCCGGGCCTGAGCCTTGTCGTCTGCAAGCCTGCCCCGTTGTTCCACCCTTGCGGTCGGTCAAAAGATTTCCTTCAGCTGCGTCGTTTTCGTCAACTTTGGAGTGTTTACAACAATGGCAAAAATCGTCGACATCAAAGGTCGTGAAGTTCTCGACTCCCGTGGCAACCCCACCGTCGAAGCCGACGTGCTTCTCGATAACGGCATCATCGGCAGCGCCTGCGCGCCGTCCGGTGCTTCCACCGGTTCGCGCGAAGCGCTGGAACTGCGTGATGGCGACAAGAGCCGTTACCTGGGCAAGGGTGTACTCAAGGCTGTAGCCAACATCAACGGTCCGATTCGTGACCTGTTGCTGGGCAAGGACCCGCTGGACCAGAAAGCCCTGGACCACGCGATGATCAAGCTCGACGGCACTGAAAACAAAGGCAGCCTCGGCGCCAACGCCATCCTCGCGGTATCCCTGGCCGCCGCCAAGGCAGCAGCCCAGGACCAGGACCTGCCGTTGTACGCACACATTGCCAACCTGAATGGCACTCCGGGCGTCTACTCGATGCCGGTGCCGATGATGAACATCATCAACGGTGGCGAGCACGCGGATAACAACGTCGACATCCAGGAATTCATGGTGCAGCCAGTGGGCGCCAAGTCCTTCTCCGAAGGCCTGCGCATGGGCACCGAGATTTTCCATCACCTCAAGGCTGTACTGAAGGCCCGTGGCCTGAGCACTGCCGTGGGAGACGAAGGTGGTTTCGCGCCGAACCTGGCCTCCAACGAAGATGCACTGAAAGTCATCTCCGAAGCTGTGGCCAACGCTGGCTACACGCTGGGCACCGACGTGACCCTGGCCCTGGACTGCGCCGCCAGCGAATTCTATGAAGACGGCAAGTACAACCTGTCCGGCGAAGGCCAGGTGTTCGACTCCGAAGGCTTCGCTGAATACCTCAAAGGCTTGACCCAGCGCTACCCGATCATCTCGATCGAAGACGGCTTGGACGAGTCCGACTGGGATGGCTGGAAAATCCTCACCGACAAGATCGGCGAAAAAATCCAGCTGGTGGGTGACGACCTGTTCGTGACCAACACCAAGATCCTGAAAGAAGGCATCGACAAGAAGATCGCCAACTCGATCCTGATCAAGTTCAACCAGATCGGCACCCTGACCGAAACCCTGGAAGCCATCCAGATGGCCAAGGCCGCGGGCTACACCGCCGTGATCTCCCATCGCTCCGGCGAAACCGAAGATTCCACCATTGCCGACCTGGCCGTGGGTACTGCGGCGGGCCAGATCAAGACCGGTTCCCTGTGCCGTTCCGATCGCGTCTCCAAGTACAACCAATTGCTGCGCATCGAAGAGCAATTGGCAGGTAAGGCCAAGTACAACGGTCGCGGCGAGTTTCGCGGCTAAGCAGTAAATGGTAAAAAGTCGGCGGATTGCGTTGGAAATCTCACGAAAATGTGAATTTCGGCGCTAATCTGCTGACTGGCAAGCGCAAGCCTGGGTTTTCCAGGCTTTGTGCTATCAGTTGCTGCAAAAGGTTTGCATGACTGTCTTTATTCAATGGATACCCGGATTTCGATGCGCAGTCCCAATTGGTTGTTCCTCGTCTTGCTCTTGTTGCTGGCTGGCCTGCAGTACCGCCTATGGGTCGGTAATGGCAGCTTTGCGCAGGTGGAAGAGTTGACCCAGCAAATTGCCGACCAGCGTGCCGAAAACGAACGCCTGCTGGAGCGCAACCGTGTCCTCGACGCTGAAGTGCTTGAGCTGAAAAAAGGCACGGAGACCGTTGAAGAGCGGGCTCGTCATGAGTTGGGCATGGTCAAGGAGGGCGAGACCCTCTACCAGTTGGCCCAATGAGCCACGATTTACCGGCCTTCTGGGCCGTGATTCCTGCCGCGGGCGTCGGTGCCCGTATGGCTGCGGACCGTCCCAAGCAGTACCTGCAATTGGGCGGGCGCACTATTCTCGAACACAGCCTCGGCTGTTTTCTCGACCATCCATGCCTCAAGGGCCTGGTGGTCAGTCTTGCAATTGACGATCCTTATTGGCCCACCTTGGCATGCGCCAATGACCCGCGTATCCAGCGTACCGACGGGGGCTCGGAACGTTCCGGCTCGGTACTCAATGCGCTGCTGCAACTCAACGCCCTGGGCGCAAGTGATGACGACTGGGTGTTGGTGCATGACGCTGCGCGGCCTAACCTGAGCCGTGATGACCTCGACAAATTGTTGGCGGAACTGGCTGACGATCCGGTAGGCGGCCTGCTGGCGGTACCGGCACGCGACACCCTCAAGCGTGTCGACAAGCATGGCCGTGTGGTGGACACCATTGATCGCCGCCTGATCTGGCAGGCTTACACGCCGCAGATGTTCCGCCTGGGCGCCTTGCATCGCGCCTTGGCCGACAGCCTGGTGGCCGATGCGGTGATCACCGATGAAGCGTCGGCCATGGAATGGTCTGGGCAGGCACCGCGCCTGATCGAAGGGCGTTCGGACAATATCAAGGTGACTCGGCCGGAAGACCTGGAGTGGTTGAAGTTGCGCTGGGCTAACCGGCGGTAACCCGTCAGACCGAATCTGCTTCATCGCAGGCAAGCCAGCTCCCACATTTGATCGCTGCCACATCAAACAACACGTCCAACTGTGGGAGCCGGGCTTGCCCGCGATGAGGCCGGTGCAGACCACCTCAATTCAATGCTTGTACTCCGGCCTCTGCGCCAATCCCACCTTCAAGAAATCCACCAGCTTCCTCACCTTCGGCGACAAATGCCGCTGCTGCGGATACAGCGCCCACACGGCGGTATTCGGCGGTTGATGAGCCTGCAGCAGCGACACCAACGCCCCGCTGTGCAGATGCTCCAGCACGTAGTAATCCGGCAACTGGCACAAGCCCATGCCTTGCAACGCGGCATCCAACACCGCTTGCCCACTGTTGCAGCGCCAATTGCCTTGCACACGCTGGGAAAATTCCCGCCCATCCTGGGCCATTTGCCAGATATCCGAGCTGCCAATCAGACAGTTATGCCGGCTCAACTCCGACAAGCTGTGTGGCCGACCGTACCGTTCGAGGTAGGAGGGGGAGGCGCACAGGTACATGCGCCGAGGCGCAAGACGGCTGGCGACCATGCGCGAGTCTTGCAGGCGTCCCAGGCGGATGGCCAGGTCGAGGCCTTCATGGACCAGGTCCAGCGAGCGGTTGGTCAACTCGATGTCCACGCGCAGTTGCGGATAGTGCGCCATGAACCGCGTCACCAGCGGCACGATAAAACGTTCGCCATAGGCCACGGCGCAGGTCATGCGCAACATGCCCTTGGGTTCGCTGGTCAGGTCGCCCACCGCCCGCAACGCTTCCTCGCGACCGTCCTGCAGGCGTTGGCAGTGCTGCAGGAAGGTCTGACCGGCTTCGGTCAAGGTCACCTTGCGCGTACTGCGGTACAGCAATCGGGTTTGCAGGCGTTCTTCAAGACGCGCCACTTGCCGGCTGACATGGGATGAAGACACCCCTAACCGTTCGGCCGCCGCCGTGAACTGGCTGCATTCGGCCACCGCGACAAACTCGTCAATGCCTTCCCAGCGGTTCTCCAGCATGCTGATTGTCCCTGTACGGCAATAATGTTTTGCTTTGGTCCGGATTATTCATCAATGGGCGATGTTTTACACTCACGGCCTCAGTTTTTAACCCGATGGAGAAACCCGGATGATCAAGTCCCGTGCCGCCGTAGCCTTCGAAGCCAAGAAGCCCCTTGAGATTGTTGAAGTGGATGTCGCCATGCCCAAGGCTGGCGAGGTGCTGCTGCGGGTAGTTGCGTCCGGCGTGTGCCATACCGACGCCTACACCTTGTCGGGCGCCGACCCGGAAGGCATTTTTCCGTCGATCCTCGGCCATGAAGGCGGCGCAGTGGTGGAAGCCATCGGCGAGGGCGTAACTTCGGTGGCTGTGGGCGATCACGTGATCCCCCTGTACACCCCGGAATGCGGCAAGTGCAAGTTCTGTCTGAGTGGCAAGACCAACCTGTGCCAGGCCATTCGCGCCACGCAGGGCAAGGGCTTGATGCCGGATGGCACCACGCGTTTCTCCTACAAGGGCCAGCCGATTTTCCACTACATGGGCACCTCGACGTTCTCCGAGTACACCGTGCTGCCGGAAATCTCCGTGGCCAAGATTCCTAAAGAAGCGCCGCTGGAAAAAGTCTGCCTGCTCGGTTGCGGTGTCACCACCGGCATCGGTGCGGTGATCAACACCGCCAAGGTCAAGCCGGGCGACACCGTGGCCGTCTTCGGCCTGGGCGGTATTGGCCTGTCGGCGATTATCGGTGCAGTCAAGGCCAAGGCCGGGCGCATCATCGCCATCGATATCAACCCAGCCAAGTTCGAAATCGCCAAGCAACTGGGTGCTACCGACTGCATCAACCCGAAAGACTACGACCGCCCAATCCAGGATGTGATCGTGGATTTGACCGACGGCGGCGTGGACTTTTCCTTCGAGTGCATCGGCAACGTACAACTGATGCGTGCGGCTCTTGAGTGCTGCCACAAAGGCTGGGGCGAGTCGGTGATCATCGGTGTGGCCGGTGCTGGCCAGGAAATTGCCACTCGCCCATTCCAACTGGTCACCGGGCGCGTCTGGCGTGGGTCGGCGTTTGGTGGCGTGCGCGGTCGTACCGAATTGCCAAGCTACGTGGAAATGGCTCAGTCCGGTGAAATCCCGCTGGACACCTTCATCACCCACACCATGGGCCTGGAAGATATCAACAAAGCGTTTGACCTGATGCATGAAGGCAAGAGCATTCGTACCGTCATTCACTTCTGAGGTCGGCCATGAGTCTGGAAAACCTGTCATGCCAGAAGAGCTTCGGCGGCTGGCATAAACGCTACAAGCATCATTCGGATGTGCTCGGTTGCGACATGACCTTCGCGGTCTATCTGCCGCCGCAAGCAGAGCAGGGCGGTAAATTACCGGTGCTGTATTGGCTGTCCGGTCTGACCTGTACCGATGAGAACTTCATGCAGAAAGCCGGCGCCCAGCGCATGGCCGCCGAGTTGGGCTTGATTATCGTCGCGCCGGACACCAGCCCCCGTGGCCCCGGCGTGCCGGGCGACCCGGACAATGCCTGGGACTTCGGCCTCGGCGCCGGCTTCTACCTCAATGCCACCCAGGAACCCTGGGCCAAGCACTATCGGATGCATGACTACGTGGTACAGGAGTTACCGGCCTTGGTGGAAGCGCATTTCCCTGCGTCGGATAAGCGCGGCATCAGCGGCCACTCCATGGGCGGTCACGGTGCGCTGGTCTGTGCGCTGCGCAACCCTGGACGTTACCTGTCGGTGTCGGCATTTTCGCCGATCAACAATCCGATGGACTGTCCTTGGGGTCAGAAAGCCTTTTCCCGTTATTTGGGTGAAGAGCGCTCTAAGTGGCGTGAATGGGATGCGTGCGTGCTGATCAGCGAAGCCTCGGAAAAGCTGCCGCTGTTGGTGGACCAGGGCGATCGCGACGATTTCCTCGCCGTTCAGCTAAAGCCTGAAGCCCTGCTGCAGGCGGCCAAGGCAGCCAACCATCCGCTGGAACTGCGCCTGCAGCCTGGCTACGACCACAGCTACTTTTTCATCGCCAGCTTCATCGAAGACCATTTGCGTCATCATGGGCGTGCTTTGCTCGGTTAATCTGAGGCAAAAGTAGGTAGAATCACGCCCTGAATTAAATCGGGGCGTTTTTTTATGCGTATTGGCCACGGCTACGATGTGCACCGTTTCGCTGAAGGCGATTTCATCACCCTGGGCGGCGTGCGCATTGCACACCACCATGGGTTGCTGGCTCATTCCGACGGCGACGTGGTCCTGCACGCCTTGAGCGATGCCTTGCTCGGCGCGGCTGCATTAGGCGATATCGGCAAGCACTTTCCGGACACCGACCCCACCTTCAAAGGGGCGGACAGTCGTGTGTTGCTGCGCCATGTGGTCGGCCTGATCCATGCCAAGGGCTGGAAGGTCGGCAACGTCGATAACACCATCGTCGCCCAGGCGCCGAAAATGGCCCCCCATATTGAAGCGATGCGCGCAGTGATCGCCGCAGACCTGCAAATTGAATTGGATCAAGTCAACGTGAAAGCCACTACCACCGAAAAGCTCGGGTTTACCGGTCGTGAAGAGGGCATTGCGGTGCACTCCGTCGCCTTGTTGCTGCGCGCATGAACGACCTGCAACTGCTGGGCCCGCGGGCCTATGGCGAGGCCCTGGGCAGCGCGGTACTGAAGGCCACGGCCGAAGACTTCCAGGTTGATGAGGTGCTGGACCTCCCGCTGACCGGCGATGGCGAGCACCTGTGGCTGTGGGTGGAAAAGCGCGGTTTGAACACTGAGGAAGCCGCACGGCGTATCGCCAAGGCTGCTGGGGTGCCATTGCGCACCGTCAGCTATGCCGGGCTCAAGGATCGTCAGGCCCTGACCCGCCAGTGGTTCAGCGTGCAGTTGCCCGGCAAGGCCGACCCGGACATGAGCGGCGCAGAAAACGACACCCTCAAGATCCTTAAAACCGCCCGTCACAAGCGCAAGTTGCAGCGTGGGGCCCATTCGGCCAATGGTTTCACCTTGCGCCTGACCCAACTGGCCGGCGACACCGCTGCCATCGACGCACGTCTGCAGTTGATTGCCCGGCACGGCATCCCCAATTATTTCGGCACCCAGCGTTTTGGCCACAACGGCGGCAATGTGGTGGATGCTCGCGAGTGGGCTGCCCGCAAGGCCCTGCCCGAGCAGCGCAACGTGCGCTCGCGCTTGCTGTCCACGGCTCGCAGTTACCTGTTCAACCAAGTGTTGGCGGCCCGCGTCGCCGACGGTTCATGGCAGCGTGCCCAAGTTGGCGATCTGCTGGCGTTTACCGACAGTCGCAGTTTTTTTCCGGCCGGGGAAGCTGAGTGCAGTGACCCGCGGCTTGCGATCCTGGACCTGCATCCCACCGGCCCGCAGTGGGGCGAAGGCGATTCGCCGGCGAAAGGTCTTACATACGAGTTGGAACAATCTGTCGCCGCTGGAGAAGCAGACCTACGTGATTGGTTGGTGAAGGCGGGAATGAGCCAGGAACGTCGCATTCTGCGACTGCCCATTGGCGGGTTGACGTGGCATTATCCCGGGCCTGACATTCTGCAATTGGAATTCGTCCTGCCGGCCGGATGCTTCGCCACTGTCTTGGTGCGCGAGCTTGTTGATCTGGTGCCGGTGGGGCAGACGGACAGCCCATGCGTATTCTGATATCAAACGATGACGGTGCCACCGCACCCGGTCTTGCTGCGCTTCATGCTGCGCTGCAGGATTACGCCGAGTGCGTGGTGGTTGCCCCCGACCAGGACAAGAGCGGCGCCAGCAGTTCGCTGACGCTCGACCGTCCGCTGCACCCGCGGGTCCTGGCCAATGGCTTTATCAGCGTTAACGGCACCCCCACCGACTGCGTGCACCTGGCAATCAACAGTTTGCTGGAGCACCAGCCAGACCTGGTGGTCTCGGGGATCAACCTGGGCGCCAACCTGGGCGATGACGTGCTGTATTCCGGCACCGTGGCGGCGGCCCTTGAAGGGCGCTTCCTGGGCCGCACCGGCTTTGCCTTTTCCTTTGCTTCGCGGCAACTGGATAACCTGGCGACGGCGGCCTACTACGCGCGCAAGTTGGTGGAGGCCCATGCTTCCCTGGACCTGCCGCCGCGTACGGTGCTCAACGTCAATATCCCCAACTTGCCCCTCGACCATATTCGCGGTATCCAACTCACGCGCCTGGGCCATCGCGCCCGTGCGGCGGCGCCCTTGAAGGTGGTCGACCCTCGCGGCAAGGAAGGGTATTGGATCGCCGCCGCCGGCGACGCCGAAGATGGCGGCGAAGGCACGGACTTTCATGCGGTGATGCAAGGCTATGTCTCCGTTACTCCTCTGCTGTTTGATCGCACCTTCAGTGATGCCTTCAGTGGCCTTGATGGCTGGCTGGAGGGACTGCGTTGATGGCTCGTGAACAAGACGATCTGTTGCGCCGTGGGATTGGGATGACCTCCCAGCGCACCCGGGAGCGGTTGATCCAGCGTCTGTATGAAGAAGGCTTGTCCAACGCGCAGGTGCTGGAAGTGATCCGGCGCACGCCGCGGCACCTGTTTGTCGATGAGGCGCTGGCACATCGCGCCTATGAAGACACAGCGTTGCCCATCGGCCACAACCAGACCATCTCCCAGCCCTACATGGTCGCGCGCATGAGCGAGCTGCTGCTGGCGGCGGGGCCGTTGGACAAGGTGCTGGAGATTGGTACCGGCTCCGGCTACCAGACGGCCGTGCTGTCGCAATTGGTAGAGCGGGTGTTTTCGGTCGAGCGCATCAAGGTGCTACAGGACCGGGCCAAAGAGCGTTTGGTGGAGCTGAACCTGCGCAACGTGGTATTCCGCTGGGGCGATGGTTGGGAGGGCTGGCCGGCGCTGGCGCCCTACAACGGTATCATCGTCACCGCCGTCGCCACCGATGTGCCGCAAGCCTTGCTGGATCAATTGGCGCCTGGCGGGCGTTTGGTCATCCCGGTGGGCTCCGGCGAAGTGCAACAGTTGATGCTTATTATCCGCGAAGACGAAGGCTTTTCCCGGCATGTACTCGGTGCTGTGCGTTTCGTCCCCTTGCTCAACGGCCCGCTGGCCTGATCATTTATTCGCGCGCAGTGAATTCTGTAGACGGGGATGTGTCTTACGGCGGGGTCTATTGAATCAACACACCTGGCAGCCACGATTAAACATGATGAATTTTTCCTTTCAGTCAGGTGCCAGTAAAAAGCCAATGCCCAGTTATACTTGCGTCATATTTCAAGCCTGATCCAGGCGTTAACGTTCAGCCACCACAAAGGGAGCGGCGGGTGAGTCTCACAGGTCCTGCGCAGCGAATGAGTAAAACAAGCTTTCAGCGACTGGTGCTTGGCCTTGTCTTGAGTTCCTTATTGGCAGCCTGCTCGAGCACGCCATCCGGCGGTGCGCGGGTCGTTGACCGTACCAACGCAACCCCCCAGAGACCTACGGTCACCACCGGCCAATACGTGGTGCGCAAAGGCGACACACTGTTCTCGATTGCCTTCCGTTATGGCTGGGACTACAAGGCGCTGGCCGCCCGTAACAACATTCCTGTGCCGTATACGATCCATCCCGGGCAGACCATTCGTTTCGATGGTCGCTCAGGTTCTGCACCTACGGCAGTTGTGACAAAGTCGGGTTCTTCGCCATCGTCCTCGAGCAAGACCACCATCATCACTCGGCCTGCAGGCAGCGCCGCGCCTACGGTTGCGAGCAAGCCGGCACCCGCGCCGTTGCCACCTGCCGGGCCTGCGCCGACCGGAT
This sequence comes from Pseudomonas sp. 22072, assembly GCF_052046095.1. Lineage (NCBI taxonomy): Bacteria > Pseudomonadati > Pseudomonadota > Gammaproteobacteria > Pseudomonadales > Pseudomonadaceae > Pseudomonas > Pseudomonas sp. 22072. The sequence continues at coordinate 6,461 of NZ_JBQEQE010000032.1, read as the reverse complement.
GGGGATGGCCTTCAAACGGAGTGTTGATTGGAAAATTCTCTTCAAACGGTAGTTTGAATAAAGGCATTGATATCGCCGGGGATTTGGGACAGCCTGTTTTAGCTGCGTCTGATGGGACAGTGGTGTACGCCGGGAGTGGTTTGCGGGGCTACGGCGAGCTGGTCATCATCAAACACAGCGATACCTACGTCAGTGCCTACGGTCATAACCGCAGGTTGTTGGTTCGGGAGGGGCAGCAGGTCAAGGTCGGACAGACGATTGCCGAAATGGGGTCAACGGGCACAGACCGGGTGAAACTGCACTTTGAGATTCGCCGCCAAGGGAAGCCTGTAGATCCGCTGCAATTCCTGCCCCGTCGTTGATGTGTTGCACAGCCTGTTCCCTCACGTAGAAGGAACAGGCTCCAGCGTTGCCAAGGATAGAGGCGTCGCTTGAGCTTGAGGTCGAACTCACCAAAGGACTATAACAATGGCTCTCAGTAAAGAAGTGCCGGAGTTTGACATCGACGATGAGGTTCTCCTTATGGAGACCGGCATCGATTTGGAAACGATGTCAGATAATGAAGGGGTATCACCACCTTCAGTTCGCACCAAATCCAAAAATGCTGCCGCTTTGAAGCAGCACAAGTACGTTGATTACACGCGGGCGCTCGATGCGACCCAGCTGTACCTCAATGAAATCGGCTTTTCCCCTCTGTTGACCCCCGAAGAAGAAGTCCATTTTGCGCGTCTGTCGCAGAAGGGCGATCCGGCTGGGCGTAAGCGCATGATTGAAAGCAACCTGCGCCTGGTGGTGAAGATCGCCCGACGCTACGTCAATCGTGGGCTTTCCCTGTTGGACCTGATCGAGGAGGGTAACCTGGGCTTGATCCGGGCTGTGGAGAAGTTCGACCCTGAGCGGGGCTTCCGTTTCTCCACCTATGCCACCTGGTGGATTCGCCAGACCATCGAACGGGCGATCATGAATCAGACCCGCACGATCCGGTTGCCGATCCATGTGGTCAAGGAGCTCAACGTCTACCTGCGGGCGGCGCGTGAGCTGACGCAAAAACTCGATCATGAACCTTCGCCTGAAGAGATCGCCAACCTCCTGGAAAAACCGGTAGGGGAGGTCAAGCGCATGCTGGGCCTTAACGAGCGTGTCTCTTCGGTCGATGTCTCGCTGGGTCCGGATTCGGATAAGACCCTGCTGGACACCCTGACCGATGATCGTCCGACAGACCCTTGCGAGCTGCTGCAAGACGATGATCTTTCCCAAAGTATTGACCAGTGGCTCTCAGAGCTCACGGACAAGCAGCGTGAAGTGGTGATTCGCCGCTTCGGCCTGCGCGGCCATGAGAGCAGCACCCTGGAGGATGTAGGCCTGGAGATCGGCCTGACCCGTGAGCGGGTGCGGCAGATCCAGGTAGAGGGCCTCAAGCGCTTGCGCGAGATCCTGGAGAAGAATGGCTTGTCGAGTGAGTCGTTGTTCCAATAACGATTGGTAGGGCAGCGATCACAAAACGCCCGATGCATGTGAATGCACCGGGCGTTTTGCTGTGCCCTGATCGTTCCCATGCTCTGCGTGGGAATGCAGCTCTGGACGCTCGGCGTCCCAAAGCGCGACGCCGAGCGTCACAAGAGGCGTTCCCACGCAGAGCGCGGGAACGATCAGGCATAAAAAAACCCCGCTTTTAAGGGCGGGGTTTTTTCGACTAAGTCAGTACAAGTTAGATAACTTGAACTTCTTCAGCTTGCATGCCTTTCTGACCGCGGGTAGCGATGAAAGAAACCTGTTGGCCTTCTTTCAGGCTTTTGAAGCCGTCGGATTGGATAGCTTTGAAGTGAACGAACAGGTCGTCACCGGATTGTGGAGTGATGAAGCCGAAGCCTTTTTCATCGTTGAACCACTTAACGGTACCAGTTTGGCGATTAGACATGGTGTATCTCCTTGGACAAAGTTAACTGCGACTCAGGAAAAGCCCTGGCCGAGACTGAGTGCAAAGAGCAGGAAAAATTCTTGGAGATGGTTGGATCGAAATTCAACATATCGTGTAGAGATTCTCAGTGACACAAGCAGCACAGTGGCGCCACCTTAACCCTTTTTCCGGAACGTGCCAATGGTATTTCCGAAGGTTTCTCTATTTTCGTGACTGGCGGTGGTATTTACAGACATCCCTCACGGCAATCCCGCCCCCGGCCGTGTTGGCTGAGGCTTATAGCGCGCAGGGCTTTGATCAAGAAAACCCTTGTGGCCTTTGAACCCCAAGGCTGGCCCCGGTAAGATGGCCCACAGATTTTTTTCGCCTCGCTATTCAGGACACCGCCATGAGCATCAAATCGGACAAGTGGATTCGCCGCATGGCGCAGGAACACGGCATGATCGAGCCGTTCGTCGAACGCCAGATTCGTGGCGAAGGCGACGAGCGCGTGATTTCGTACGGCGTTTCCAGCTATGGCTACGACGTGCGTTGCGCCGATGAATTCAAGGTGTTCACCAACATCAATTCGGCGATCGTCGATCCGAAAAACTTCGACGAAAAGAGCTTCGTCGACGTCAAGAGCGACGTGTGCATCATCCCGCCCAACTCCTTCGCCCTGGCGCGCACCGTGGAGTTCTTCCGTATTCCTCGCGACGTGCTGACCATCTGCCTGGGTAAAAGCACCTATGCCCGCTGCGGCATTATCGTCAATGTCACGCCGCTTGAGCCTGAGTGGGAAGGCCACGTCACCCTGGAATTCTCCAACACCACCACCTTGCCGGCGAAAATCTACGCCAACGAAGGCGTGGCACAGATGCTGTTCCTGCAGTCCGATGAGGCCTGTGAAGTGTCCTACAAAGACCGTGCGGGCAAGTATCAGGGCCAACGCGGCGTCACTCTCCCACGCGCTTGATCGAAAGCGCCTACGGGTAAAGGGAATTTGTCTGCAGAAAGTGACTCTATCTAGGTGTACTGCTTCGGCGCGTGTGAAACGCGCCGGGCCATACTTGAGGAGTACCCTATGAAGATCGACCCGCGAATCAGCGCAGAACTCGCCCGGCTTGAACCCAACCAGATTGGTGTTCTGGCCTGGTCCTTGATGGCCAACCCCGCGCACGCGGGGGGCATCCCTGGTCAACCCGAACCTGATTACCCGCAGCCTACCGAGCCGGGTGAGCCGACCTTACCGGACGAGCCGCCACCCGCGCCCGTTGCCTGAAACCTGAGCAGGCTTGTTTCGATTCATTGAATCGGCCAGACCTGGTGATCGCCAATCACAAAGATTCGCTGGTCCTGGGCCTGCTCCACGGCATAACCCCCTGTAAACGCGCCGAAGGCTGGCAGCAGGCTAACCTGAGTGCCGATCTGGAAGCATGGCAGGCGTAGCCGCTGGCGCCCTTTGCCGCGCAGGTGGTACACCGGATGCACATGCCCCGCCACTACATGATGGCTGGCGTGGGCGTCTGGCTCATGTTGCAAGGCGAAAGGGCCCATCAGCAGGGGCTCGGGGATCACCTCGATGCCCAGATCCAACGGTGGGTCGCCGGCGCTTTTGTCGTGATTGCCGCGAATCAAGGTCAAGGCCAATGTGCGATTGCGCTCACGCCAGGCCCTGATTGCGTTCAGGGTGCCGCTGGCGTGAGAGCCGGGACCGTGGAGGAAATCACCGAGAAAGATCAACTGCGCGCACGGTAGGGCCGATACGAGCCTGTCCAGGCGTTCCAGGTTGGCCGTAGTCGTGCCCTGTGGCACCGGTTGTCCCAGGCTGCGATAGGCCGAAGCCTTGCCAAAATGCGCATCGGCAATCAGCAGGCATCGGCGTGCGGGCCAATACACGGCCTTGTCCGGCAATAGCCAGAGTTCTTCGCCTTCAACCGTCAGTGGGTAATGCATCAGCCTTGCCCTTTATCGGCGACTTTTTCCAGGTCCTTGACCATCCGCGCGATGCGCTCCGAGAGTTTTTCCGAGCTCATGCTTTCGCGCATCCGTTCTACCAGCAGCGGAAAGGCCAGGGGCGTGGGCCGCTGGATCCTGTGCAAGTCCAGCTTCAATGTCGACAGATGATTCAGCGTCTGTTCCAGCCGGCGAATATCCAGCTCGTCCCGCAGAACTTCTTCTCCTGCCTGGGCCAGCAGCAGATTTTGTGGGTCATATTGCTTGAACACTTCAAAGAACAAACCACTGGAAGCCTGCACTTGTCGCGTGCTTTTTGGCGCGCCGGGATACCCGGCAAATACCAGCCCGGCGATTCGCGCAATCTCGCGAAAGCGGCGCAGGGCCAGTTCACCGGCATTGAGGCTGGCAATTACGTCAGCCAGCAGGCCTTGGGGGCTCAGCAACCGAGTATTCAACAATTGGGGCCACTGCACCTCGGTGGCGCTCAACAGCTCCAGGCCATAATCATTCACCGCAATCGAAAAGGTCAGCGGCTGCTGCTGGCTGACCCGCCACGCCAGCAAACTGGCCAAGCCCAGGTGTACCTGGCGGCCAGCGAACGGATACAAAAACAAGTGCCAGCCCTCCCGCGACCGCAGGGTTTCAGCCAGCAAATGCTCGCGGGTCGGCAGCCCGGACCAGCGCAATTGGGTGTGCAGCAACGGTTGCACCGCCTTCATCTCTGGGCCGTCGAAGTGCCCATGCGCGGCGGTATCAAAACGCTCGACCACCGCCTGGGCCAGTTCGTTGGAAAGGGGCATGCGCCCGCCATTCCAGCGTGGCACGGCGGCTTTTTTCGCGTTGCTGCGGCGCACATAGGCGGTCATGTTTTCCACACGCACCAGTTCCAGCAAGCGCCCGGCGAACAGAAACCCATCCCCCGGCTTGAGCCTTGCAATAAACCCTTCCTCGACACTGCCCAGGTTCTTGCCGCCGCCGCCCTTGCTCCAGAACTTGAGCTGGATACTGGCATCACTGACGATGGTGCCGACGCTCATGCGGTGGCGGCGTGCCAGGCGGGCATCCGGAACACGCCAGATGCCGTGCTCATCGGGCTCCACCCGGCGGTAATCCGGATAAGCGGTGAGTGACAGGCCACCATGGCGCACAAACCCCAGGGCCCAGGCCCAATCCGCTTCGGTGAGGTCGCGATAGGCCCAGGCGCCGCGCACTTCGTCCAACAGTGCCGCCGGAGTAAACCCGCCGCCCAAGGCCATGCTGACCAAGTGTTGGACCAGCACATCCAGCGGCTTGTAAGGTGATTCCCGCGCTTCGATGCGCCGTTGGGCGATCGCATCCTGGGCGGCTGCGGCTTCCACCAGCTCCAGGCTGTGGGTTGGCACCAGCGTTACCCGTGAGGGCCGCCCTGGCGCGTGGCCGGAACGCCCGGCGCGTTGCATCAACCGCGCTATGCCCTTGGCGGAGCCGATTTGCAGCACCCGTTCCACCGGCAAGAAGTCCACGCCCAGGTCCAGGCTGGACGTGCACACCACCGCCTTGAGTTGCCCGTCTTTCAACGCTCGCTCCACCCAGTCCCGGGTCTCCCGCGATAGCGAGCCGTGGTGCAGTGCAATTAATCCGGCCCAGTCCGGTCGGGCGTCGAGAATCGCCTGATACCAGATTTCCGATTGGGCCCGGGTGTTGGTAAATACCAGGCAACTGCTGCTGGCCTCTACCTCGGCGACCACTTGCGGCAACATCTTCAAGCCGATATGCCCGGCCCAGGGAAAGCGCTCGGTGACGGGCGGCAGCAAGGTGTCGACCTTCAGTGCCTTGGCCGTTTGCCCCTGTACATTGATGCCGCCGCCCTGTGGAACCAGTACCTCCAAAGCGTGGGCCTGATTACCCAGCGTCGCGGAAATACCCCACACCATCAATTCAGGATGCCAGCGCCGCAAGCGTGCCAGTGCCAGTTGCAACTGCACGCCGCGCTTATTGCCGATCAGTTCGTGCCATTCATCCACGATGACCATGCGCAGGTGCGCCAGGCTGGTTTCACTGTCGGCACGGGCCAGCATCAACGTCAGGCTTTCCGGGGTGGTGACCAGGGCGGTGGGTTGGCGACGGGTCTGGCGCGCGCGTTCACTGCTGCTGGTGTCACCGGTGCGCAGGCCCACGCTCCAGGGAATCTGCAACGCCTCCAGTGGGGCTTGCAGGGCGCGTGCGGAGTCGGCGGCCAAGGCGCGCATTGGCGTGATCCACAGCACGGTCAGCGGCTCGGCAGGTGGTTTGCGTTTGCCTGTGGCGGGCGGGCGGGTGATGGCGAAACGGTTGAGGGCGGCAAACCAGAGGGCATAGGTTTTCCCCGCCCCAGTGCTGGCATGCAGTAACCCCGACTGGCCGGCCTTGACCGCGGCCCATACCTCTTTCTGAAAGGCGAACGGTTTCCAGCCTTTGGCGGCGAACCATTGTTTGGCGAAATCGTGGGTTTTTGCCATGCGGCAGCGGACGCTCTGGAGGGGTTAGTTCAAAGACCCCTGAGGCAGCGCCGACGTTCAACTGCCTAATGCCATTCAGTCAAGCAGAAGCGCTGCCCTGTGGCGAGGGAGCATGCTCCCGCTGGACT
>NZ_JBQEQE010000031.1:27574-50750 GCF_052046095.1 Pseudomonas sp. 22072 | reverse complement strand
GACTACCAGCGCTACGTGAGAGACCTTCGAGAGCTTAAGGACGCATTTGGCATAAAAATATACGCCTACTGTTTGATGACAGAAAAAAGGGGACAGATTTATTTTTTTCTGATAGAAAAAAGGGGACAGATTTATTTTTTTCCATTTGCTAGGCTGTAATTCTCTAAGGAAGGAGGTTACCTATGCCCAGAGTGGGACATGTCGTTTTGCCCAACTATCCTCATCATGTTGTACAGCGTGGTCACAACCGCCAGGTGGTCTTTGCTGCCGAGGAGGACTACCAGCGCTACGTGAGAGACCTTCGAGAGCTTAAGGACGCATTTGGCATAAAAATATACGCCTACTGTTTGATGACTAATCATGTCCATTTACTGGTTTCTCCGGGTAACTCGGTTGCAGGGCTAGGGCAGTTAATGAAGGCGCTCGCGGCTCGGGCCACTCGGTATCGAAACAGGTTAGAAGGGCGGACAGGTACATTATGGGAGGGACGGTATAAATCAAGCGTGGTGCAAACGGAGGCTTACTTGCTAGCTTGCTGCAGGTACATTGAATTAAATCCGGTTCGTGCATGCATGGTAGCTGACGCGGCGGATTATCCATGGTCAAGTTACAGTGCCCGCACAGGGGGGGTGCCTGATAGTGACTGGCTTGATGTTGATGCTTGTTTTTCCATATTGGGGGATACAACGCTGAAGCGCCGCGAAAATTATAAGTTATTTGTGAAGCAGTCCGTTTCGAGTGATGAGACGAAAATTATTCGTGAGGCGTTGCAACGGGGGCAGCTTACCGGAACTGCTCGTTTCATTGAAGAAGTTGAGAGGATTGCAGGCGTTCGTATTGAGCGCCGAGGGCAAGGGCGGCCGAGGTTGGATGGTGGTAAATAAATCTGCCCCCTTTTTGGTCGTCACCCCCTTTTTGGTCGCTTTTTGCTCGTCCTGAACGTAACCTACAGGTATCCAATCAAGTGTGTTCAGAAAACCCGAGAGCCTTACACAGGTAAGGTTCTCGGGTTTTTTTTGCCCGTCAGAAATGTTTTCCCTGGCTCCCTCAGCCCGTTCATCCAAGCGATAGGTTCTTTTTTACTGATTTTGCCGGTAACTCCTGACTTCCGGTCTTTGATTGTTGGTTTTTATTTCTTTGCGCAATATTTTTTCGGTTTTTTTGAGCTTTTTGGATTTTTCTTTGGATTTTTTCATTCCGCAAACTCAACAACGCAATTTGTATCAAACTATGTTCGTTTAGTATTGGATCCAATCAGTCGGCATTGCCGGTGGTGTGTCTGACACAAACAAACTGCTGAAAAAGGAGAAACGCCATGATGCTCAAGGACCCTTCCCGCAAATATCGCCACTTCACCACGGTTAACCTGCCGGATCGCACATGGCCCAGCACTGTCCAGGCTGCCGCTCCCACCTGGTGCAGTGTGGATATGCGTGATGGCAACCAGGCTTTGATCGAGCCGATGAATGCCGAGCGCAAGCGGCGTTTCTTCGATTTGCTGGTGAAGGTCGGTTTCAAGCAGATCGAGGTGGGCTTTCCTGCCGCTTCGCAGACCGACTTTGACTATGTCCGTGAGCTGATTGAAAGCGGTTCGATTCCTGATGATGTGACGATTCAGGTCATGACCCAGGCGCGCAGCCACCTCATCGCACGCACGTTTGAGGCGTTGAAGGGCGCGCCTCGCGCCATCGTGCATGTTTACAATGCGACGGCGCCGGTGTTTCGGGACGTTGTCTTCAATGTGGACAAGGCGGGCTGCATCGAGATTGCTACCCAGGCAACACGAGAGATCAAGCAGCACATGGACGCGAACCCCGATACGCAGTGGACGTTCCAGTACTCCCCGGAAACCTTTTGCTTCACCGAGCTGGATTTTGCATTGCAGGTGTGTGAAGCGGTGACGGATACGTTCGGGCCGACCCCGAGCAACAAGATGATCCTGAATCTGCCCACCACCGTGGAGGTGTCTACCGCCAATGTCTTCGCCGACCAGATCGAATGGTTCTGCCGGCACTTCAGTCGCCGTGACAGTGTGGTCATCAGCGTGCATCCGCACAATGATCGGGGCACTGGAGTTTCCACCGCGGAGCAGGCGTGCCTGGCCGGTGCCGAGCGTGTCGAGGGCACGTTGTTCGGTAACGGTGAGCGTACCGGCAACGTCGATATCCTCACGTTGGCGATGAACCTCTACACCAGCGGCATCGATCCGCAGTTGGATTTCTCCGACATCCTGCACGTCCAGCGTGAGGTGGAGTTCTGCAATCAGTTGCCGACCCATCCTCGTCACCCTTACGCCGGTGAGTTGGTGTTTACCGCGTTCTCCGGCTCGCATCAGGACGCGATCAAGAAAGGCTTTGCGGCGCGCCAGGCCAATCCGCAGGGCATGTGGGAAGTGCCGTATCTGCCTATCGATCCTGCCGATATGGGCCGTAGCTATGAAGCGGTGATTCGCGTGAACAGCCAGTCGGGCAAGGGGGGCGTGGCCTATCTGTTGGAGCAGCACGGCATTGTGATGCCGCGTCGCTTGCAGATGGAGTTCAGCAGCCTGGTACAACAGGAAGCCGATGGCTCCGGCCAGGAAATCAGTGGCGAGATGATCCTTGCCTGCTTCACCCGGCATTACCTGGAGCAGGGCAAGCCTTACGCGTTACGAGCCCCCAAACTGGTGAGCGAGGGCGATGTGACTTACCTGGAGGCCACCCTTGAACAAGGTACACAGCGTATCGACTTGAGTGGCGAGGGCAACGGCCCGCTTGCGGCGCTGGTCGATGCGTTTGCCCAGCGTGGCATTCATTTTGATATTGCCGATTACCACGAACATGCCACCCGTGACGGTGCCCAGGCTGAGGCGTTGGCCTATGTGGAAATTCGCGTGGGCAACCAGTTGCTGTTCGGCGCCGCTCGCGATGGCAGTAGCCTGCTCGCTTCCCTCGAAGCGGTCACCAGTGCGGTCAATCGTGCATCGCGCCTGGGCCTGCTCAGCGTGGTGAATGCTGCGGTGCCGTCCTGAGATGAACGCGCATACCGCATTGGCGGCACTTGCCGGTAATTATGGCCACGGTGACATCGTCGCCTCGCATCGACATGACGAAGGCCAACTGGTCTACGCCATCAACGGCGTGATGCTTGTGTCGGTGGAGGAGACCACCTGGGTGGTACCTTCCGGGCATGCCCTGTGGGTGCCTTCAGGTTTGGAACATCAGATCCGCATGACCGGCGAAGTGCGCATGCGCACTTTGTTGATCTCACCGGGAGCGCACCGTCGTTTGACGGAGGAGTGCGAGGTCATCAGGGTTTCACCCTTGCTGCGCGAGCTGATTGTGGCCGCCGGCGATGAGCCTGACAGCCACCCGGCGTCGTTGCGTCATGTACAGATTGTCGAGCTGATTTTCTCGGAACTTGACCGTGCGCAAAGGGTGCTGGCTCACGTGCCGATACCGGACGAGCCGAGGCTCAAGTCACTGTGTGCGGACTTTATCGACAACCCTTCTCAGGAGTCGAAACTGGAGAGTTGGGCGGTGCAACTCAATATGAGTTCACGCACCTTGGCTCGGCTGTTCCAGAAAGAGTTGGGCATGAGTTATGGCGAGTGGCGCAAGCGCACGCGGCTGCTGCTCAGCATGCAGCGGCTGGCCAGTGGTGCCTCCATCCTTGAAGTGGCATTGGAGCATGGTTATCAGAGTCCGAGTGCATTTACCGCGATGTTCAAACGCACCATGGGCTACACCCCGAGTAACTGTCGCTTGGTCTGAATCTGACTGGCGATAGCACCACCTCCTTTTGAACATGGCCCCGCCTCCAGGCAGGGCCATGTTTACCTGTGCCTGGTGTATGGAGCCTGCGGCGCAGAGGGCGCGCCGGCACATTGTCCCAATCGAAACGATGGTTGTCTGGAACTCGGGAGATGCGCAAGCGGTTGCTCTCTTACCCTGCGTCTCTACTTGGCATTCTGGATTTCTTCGATGGGTTCGCCTTCTCTTTTCCCACGGCATTGCCGTCTTTCGCTGCTTGGCATGGCGGTGGCGTTGTTGGCGGGTTGTTCGTCCTGGGTCGCCCATACACCGGCACAGCCACATCCGGAACGCATCAATGCCCTGAGCCACCTGCCCCAAGGTGTCTCGGACCAAGCGTTACCTGAGCGCTGGTGGCAGTTGTATAACGATCCGCAACTCGATGCGCTGGTGCAACAGGCGTTGCTGCACAACCGCGACCTGGCGGCGGCCCAGGCCCATGTGCAAGCGATGCTGGCCGGGATCCAGCAGGCCGATGCCGAGCGCTGGCCGTCCACCCAGGCGTCGCTGGGGGCCGCTTATGGCAAGACGGCCGATGACCAGACGCTGGCCAAGGCCACCGATAGCCATGCGCCGTCAGAATGGGCATTCAACCCAGGCTTCGAGCTGGCTTATCAAGTGGATGTGTGGGGCCAGGTTCAGCGCACCATTGAACGTGCCCAAGTGCAAACCGCAGCGGCGCAGGATGCCGAGGACTTGCTGCGCATCACGGTCGTGGCGCAAACCACTCGCGCCTATGTGAATGCCTGCGCCCTGGGGGCGCGTGCCAAGGTACAGCGCCATTCGTTGGACGTGGTCGGGCATAGCCTGGCGTTGACCGATCGCCAGCGCCAGGCCGGTGTGGTGACAGACCTTGAATACAGCCGCATGCAAGCCCTGCAAGGCGAAACCCAGGCGTTGCTGCCGATGTTGGAGGCGCGTCGACAAGCCGCGCTCTACGAATTGGCCATGCTGACCGGCGTCGCTGAACTGGACCAAGGCTCTGGCGCCGCAACGTGTGAAGTGGTGCCCCAACTCAATGCCGAGTTGCCGGTGGGTGATGGCTGGCAACTATTGGCGCGCCGCCCCGACATACGTCAGGCCGAGCGCGCGTTGCAGGCGGCCACGCTGCAAGTGGATATCGTCCAGGCCGACCTGTACCCCAAGGTGACCTTCGGCGCTTCAGTGTCCTCCTCGGCCAACAAACCCCATGAGCTGGGGGACAGCAGTGCGGTGATGTTCGGCATCGGCCCACTGATTACCTGGCAGTTCCCTAATTGGCAGGCCAACCGCGCGCGGGTCAAGCAGGCACGGGCACTCGAGCAGGTGGAGGTCGCGCAGTTCGAGGCCAGCGTCCTCAAGGCCCTCAAGGAGGTGCGCCAGGCCCTGGCGTTGTACGACGGCGAACGGCAGCGCCACGCGGCCTTGAGCCGGGCGCTGGACAGCAGCCGCCAAGCCTACAAGTTGGCCCAATTCAACTACGACGCCGGTTCTATCGACTTTCTCGACGTGCTGGACAGTGAGCGTGAACTGATCCGCTTGCAGGCCACGCGCGCCGACGCCGATGGCCAGTTACTGCAACGCCAGATCGGCCTATTCCGTGCCCTTGGTGGCGGTTGGCAGTCCGGCGCCGTCGATACCCCGGCCGCTGCGCCCACCCACGCGTCTATCCCTTCTTCCGGTACCCAGCCATGAATATCGCCGTTGATGAAAAAACTGCTGTCCAGGACGAGCAGGAGAATGTGCTCGAGCAACTTATGCATGCGCGTAAGCAACGGCGCAAAAGAAACCTGATCCTGCTGGGCGGCGCCGGGTTGTTGATCGCGGCGGTGGTGTTCGGCGTGTACTGGATGACCGTCGGCCGCTATCTGGAGCAGACCGATGATGCTTATGTGCGGGCCGACTGGATCCCCATCAGCCCGAAAGTCTCAGGCTACGTGGCCGAGGTGATGGTAGAGGATGATCAGCCGGTCAAGGCAGGGGATGTGCTGGTACGCATCGAGGACCGTGACTACCAGGCCCGCTTGGCACAAGCCCGCGCAGAACTGGCCGAGACCCAGGCCTCGGTGGCAGCGCAAGAGGCCAACTTGACAGTCACTGACAGCCTGATCGCCCAGCAAAAGGCCGGGGTTGCCCAGGCTGAGGCCCATGCTCGCAGTGTGGCCGCTGAGTTACGCCGCGCAAGCCTTGACCAGCGTCGCTACGAAGGCTTGGTGCGCGAACATGCTGCCAGCACGCAGCGTCTGGAAACGGCCGCCGCCAGTTACACCCAGGCCAATGCTGCGGTGGAAATTGCCAAGGCGATGCAACGCCAGCAGGAAACCCGCTTGACCGTGGCCACCACCCGCCGTCAACTGGCCCAGGCTTCGCTCCAGCAGCAGATAGCCCGGCGCAGCCAGGCCGAGGCGCAGTTGAACCTGGCGACGCATGCGTTGGAGGACACCTTGATCCGCTCACCCATCGACGGCGTGGTGGGGCAGCGCAAAGTCCGTACCCGCCAATACGTCGCGCCAGGGTTGCCACTGCTGGCGGTGGTGCCTTTGCAGCAGGCTTACGTCGTGGCCAACTACAAAGAAACTCAATTGCGCGATATGCGTGCCGGCCAACCGGTGGATATCAGCGTCGACAGTTATTCGGGGCGCAAGCTCAAAGGCCATGTGGTGAGCTTCTCGCCAGGCTCCGGGGCGGTGTTCGCACTGTTGCCGTCGGACAACGCTACCGGCAACTTCACCAAGATCGTGCAACGCTTTCCAGTCAAGATCGTCATTGATGAGCATGACGAAGGCGGGCCCATCCTGCCGGGCATGTCGGTGATCACCACGGTGGACACCCGCCCAGCTGAGCAGGGCGCTGCACATGACTGAAGCGGCTGAAAAGAGCGTCTCCTTTCGCGCCTGGGTGGCGGTGATCGGGGGGCTGTTCGGCTGTTTCATGGCCGGCATGAACGTGCACGTGACCAGCGCCGCGCTGCCGGAGATCGAAGGCTCCCTGGGCGCGACGTTCGAGGAAGGCTCGTGGATTTCCACCGCCTACCTGGTCGCGGAAATCGTGATGATCCCGCTGACCGCCTGGTTGGTGCAGGTGTTCTCTCTGCGACGTGTGATGCTCGTGGGCTCGTTTGTATTTTTGGTGGCGTCCATTGCCTGCTCCTGGGCGCCCAACCTGGAAGTGATGATCATCATTCGGGTAATCCAGGGCGCTGCCGGCGCAGTGCTGATTCCCTTGTCATTCCAGCTGATCATCACTGAACTGCCGCCCAGCAAGATCGCGATGGGCATGGCGCTGTTCGCGTTGTCCAACAGCGTCGCCCAGGCCGCCGGGCCGTCCATTGGCGGCTGGCTGACCGATGCCTATTCCTGGCGCTGGATCTTCTACCTGCAACTGGCCCCCGGCATTCTCTTGCTGTTGGCGGTGGCATGGTCGATCGATGCCAAGCCCATGCAGTTGAGCCTGCTCAAGCGCGGCGACTGGGGCGGGATCATCGCCATGATCGTCGGCCTGGGTGGCTTGCAGATCGTGCTGGAAGAAGGTGGCCGCAAGGACTGGTTCGGCTCCGATTTCATTGTATGGATGTCACTGATTGCCGGCGTTGCCTTGGTGTACTTCGTGCTGTCGCAGTTGTATGGCAGTCGCTCCTTCATCAACCTGCGCCTGCTCAAGAGCTACAACTTCGGCGTGGCCAGCGCAGCGATGTTCATCTTTGGCGCGGCCACCTTCGGCCTGGTGTTCCTGGTGCCCAATTACCTGTCTCAGTTGCAGGGCTACAACGCCCGGGAGATTGGCATCAGCCTGATCGCCTACGGCATGGTGCAACTGGTACTGGCGCCGTTCATGCCGCGCCTGATGAAGTGGCTCAACCCGAAACTGATGGTTGCCAGTGGCTTTTTCATCATGGCCCTGGGGTGCTATCTCGGCGCGCACCTGGACGTGGACAGCGCCGCCAACGTGATTATTCCGTCCACCGTGGTACGGGGCATCGGGCAGCCGCTGATCATGGTGGCGCTTTCCGTGCTGGCGGTGTCTGGCCTGGCCAAAGATGAAGCCGGCTCGGCCTCGGCCTTGTTTTCCATGCTGCGTAACTTGGGTGGTGCCGTGGGCACGGCGGGCCTGACACAGATCGTGGCCATGCGCGAGCGCTTTCACTCTGAGCGGGTAGGGGAGTCGATCACCCTGTTTTCCCCGGCCTTTCAGGAGCGCCTGCGCGCCAGCATGGCCGACAGCGAGGCTTTTATCTTCAACCAGCTATTACCCGCTCAACAGCAGGTCCTTGAGGGCTTGATCCACACCGTGCGTCGTGAGGCGTACCTGATGGCCTACAGCGATGCGTTCTATGTGTCCTGTATTGCTTTGATCTTGTGCGGGGTCGCGGCCCTGGCATTGCGCCAATCAGCAAAGAACTGAACTCATTACTGCCCGCAGGTAATACGCGGGCGCTTATCAGCGGTAAGAGGGAACTTGAATGGTAAAAAGGCGAATGGCCGCGTTCATAGACTAGTTAATTGCTAACTTAGCAATTCCATACAGTTTGTTTGCACTCCCTTGAGGGGTGTTAGCCAACTATTGCCTGGCGAAGTTGATTTTATTAACTTCGGTCGGGCTTCTGTTGTTGTGGGTTTTACAACTGGAAATAAATTGTATTAATTTTCCAAAAAACACTTGCTGATCATCATGAACTTCCTCTAAGTTTCGTCTTGCTTCGACGGCTGACCTTTGGGTCACGGAAGCATAACCGTACAACTTAATTGAATAAGACTCTAGCACTGGCCAAGAACGGCGAGGCAGGCCTGCTTATGCCTGAAAAAAGGTAAGCGGGTATCTCTCGAGTGGTCAGCGTTAACTAAAGCCTGATAAGGAGCGCAACATGGAAGATAAAAAGACGCTGTTGAACGCCAAGAAAGTAGAGCTGGGCAATCATCGGATCTTTGCTGAAATCAATTCGCTGCCGGTCCTGCGCGCCTTTATGGAAACCCATGTGTTTGCGGTGTGGGATTTCATGTCCCTGGCCAAGCGCCTGCAACAGGACCTCACCTGTACTCGCCTGCCTTGGCTGCCTCCCGTGGACCCGGCGGCCGCGCACCTGATCAACGAAATCATCCTGGGCGAAGAGTCCGACCAGAACTTGCAAGGCGGTCACTACAGCCACTTCGAACTCTACCTGCATGCCATGCGCGAAGTCGGCGCCAGCACCGACAAGATCGAACACTTTGTCAAACTGATGCGCGAAGGCGTCGATCTGAAAACGGCCTTGAGCCGTTGCGGTGCAGGCCTGGCAGCGTCGGCTTTCGTCACTGACACCATCGAAACCGCCATCAACGCTTCCACCCACAGTGTGGCTGCTGCGTTTTTGCATGGCCGTGAAAGTGTCATCCCGCAGATGTTCCAGCGCATTCTGGACGATTGGGATATCACCGCAGACGACGCGCCAACCTTTCGCTATTACCTGCAGCGCCACATCGAAGTCGACTCGGAAGACCACGGCCCGGCGGCAGAAAGCCTGTTGGCGCGCCTGGTCAATGGCGATGCGCAGCGTCAGGAAGAGGTCTACGTATCGGCTATCGCGGCGGTACAAAGCCGCCTGGCGTTGTGGGACAACCTGCGCGTGGCCATGGGCGAAACGGTCAGTGAGTGCGTGGCATGAACTTCGAAGTGATCGAGGCCGACCAGGCCCAATGGTTTGAGGTGACCTCTGAACGCGGTATCACGCTGACCGTCTTCAAAGACACATTGGACCCTGTTACGAAAACTGGAGTGCGTACACGTCTGGTACGTTTTCACCCTGGGGGCGGCACCCGTGAAATCTATACCCATGATTATCACGAAGAAGTGTATTTGATTGAAGGCGACCAGACAGAGCAGGCCAGTGAGGGGCGCCCGGAGAAAACTTACCGCGACGGTAGTTACTTCTTCAGGGCCGCACACACGGAGCACGGGCCGTTTAATTCGAAAGACGGATGCCTGTTGTTTGAAGTGCACTACTACTGAGTATCATGAATAAAGGAAGTAGTCATGAGAGCTGAAGCATATCAATCGTTTTCCGAGTCGTGGGAGGAAAGGGCGACCATTCGGACGCGCCCGAGACGACGCTTGGAAGATGACGAAAAGTTAATATTTCCGGCCAGTCGTCAACCATTGGTCATGAGCGCAACCTTTATGCAGGAGTGTAGTCACTTACAGCATTTTGTTCTCGTTCAGAGCTTGTATAAGTTCATTAATGATGTGGTGATTTTCGAAACCGAAATTGTCGACAAGACCGCCAGGAGCATTGCGAAAGATAACTTCGCTATCCGCTTTCCGTTTGCGTGCCGTTACGACGCGATGACCGTGGTCGTCGATGAGGACTATCACGCGCTAGTGGCGATGGACTACATGCAACAGACCATCGAGTTGACGGGCATCGAACCCATCACCTTGCCAGCGGAAATCGAGCTCAGCCGTTCTATCCCCAAGGCATTGGCCATGGCGCCCGCGCACCTCAAGGCTGCTGTCGAGCTGATCTGCGTGGCCATTGCGGAAAACACCCTGACCAACGATGTTGCCGCGTTTGCCCGCGACGACTCGGTCAAGGCATCGGTCAAGGGGTTGATGGCCGACCACTTGGCGGATGAGGGTCGACATTCGGGCTTTTGGGCCAAGTTGACGCGCATTTACTGGAATACCGCGAGCGAAGAGGACAAACGTGTGCTGGCCTCGATCATGCCGGTGTTCTTGGGTGAGTACCTGACCAACGAGATCCAGCAGGGGTTTGATTTCGCGCTGATCGAGCAACTGCCGGTGAACCCCAGCGTCAAGGCGGCGTTGCGTGAAGAGGTCGAAGGCATGAGTTTTCCGATCACGCCGTCTCACCCGCTGGTAGGCAACATCGTCCGATTCTTCAAACACAGCGGCCTGCTCGACGCTCCCTGCATGCAGGAAGCGCTCGCCGATTATCTGCGCTAGAGGACAACTTCGATGAGACATCTTGATATCGTTTTGTGCGGGCGCAGCCATGCGCTCGCCTGCCTTACGCAAGAGTTGGAACAGATGGGGCACACCGCCCGCTTGTTGACCAGCGATAACGCCATTGAGCTTTGCCAGTTATCGGCGCCGGACGTGCTGATAGACGACGCCAGCACGGCGCAACTCCCGCACTATCCGTCGTGTCATCGCCTATCTTTGCGGGCGCAGGCTGACGATGACAGTGATGTTCTCGCGCCACTGCGGGTGGACTGCCTGTGGCGTCCTGGCGATGGCGACTGGATGCTGCTGGGGCGTCGTGAAGTCAGCGCCTCCCTCGCCGGCAACGGTGCCGACCGGGCACGTGAAGCGATCGCGCAAGTGGTAGAGATGGCCAGTGTGCACATCGGGCGTTTCTCACGCAGTGCTGACTATCTTGAGGCGCCCCGTGAGCCGGTGCAGGCGATTGATCGCTTGTCGAGCCTGACCCTGTTGGATGGCCTGGCCTGGCGTCATCGCCACAATGCGAGCGCTAATACCGGCATTCTGGAGGAGGCCAGGCGCCCCTTTGTGCAGCGCTTGGCCGATAGCCTGTTGGCCAACGCCGAGCGCAACGCCCTGAAAGTGCAAGGGCGGGGTATGTCCTATGCGCAACTGCACGCTTATAGCGTTGCGATCCAGGAACGCTTGCAACCCTTGCTTGAAACCTCGACCCCAGGGTTGACGGTGGTCGGCATCTCGTTGCCCAAAGGCACTGCGCTCTATGCAGCGATCCTGGCGGTGATTGGTTGCGGTGCGGTGTACCTGCCGTTGGACCCGAACCATCCTGTCGAACGCCGTGCGGCCATCCTCAAGCATGCCGGTGCCAGCCTGCTGATCCAGGACACCGAGGCAGACAACCCGCTACCGGGCCTGGCTACCCTGGATATTGGCCATCTGGACTTCTTCCACCACGGCGCCAAGGGCTACAGCCGTGTCGCCCTGGCCCCGGATCAGAGCCTGTTGCGCGTAGCGCTGGACGGTTCGGCACCCTGCGTGGCGATCTACACGTCCGGTACCACCGGCCAACCCAAAGGCGTGTTGCTCACAGTCGACAACTTGAGCCACTTCTGTGCGTGGTATGCCCGTTATGTGGAACTGGACCGCCATAGCCGTGCCCTGCAGTTCTCGACCATCAATTTCGATGCATCGCTGCTGGATATCTTCCCGACGCTGATCCAGGGTGGCGAGTTGATCGTGCCCACCGAAGACCAGCGCCGCGACCCGGTGGCGCTTGCTGAATTGATCCAACAGGAGCAGGTCACCCACGCCTTTTTGCCGCCGGCTTTGCTCAGCATCATCCAGCTTGAATCGCTGTACGGCATGCAGCATTTGGTGACGGGCGGCGATGTGTGCGAACCCCACGTGATCGAAAAACTGATGGGCCACTGTGCACTGCACAACATCTATGGCCCCACCGAGACCACGGTGCTCGCCACCTGCCGTACCTTCCAACGGGGGGACAACAATCGCAACCTGGGCGTACCGATTGCCAATACCGCGATTTACCTGCTGGATGAGCACGGCCAACCGGTAGGCGAAAATGACAGCGGTGAAATCCACATCGCCGGGCCAGGGGTAGGCGCCGGTTACCTGGGCGCCTTGCAAATGACGGCCGAACGCTATCGGCTGCACGAGTTGCCCGATGGCCAGTGGGTGCGCCTCTACCGTACCGGTGACCTGGCGCGTTGGACCGAGGAGGGCATCCAGATCATCGGGCGCCTGGATAACCAGGTGAAGATCCGCGGTTTTCGGGTGGAGCCGGAAGAGATCGAACACCTGCTGCAATCGAGCCAGTTGTTCCGGCAACTGGCGGTGGTCATCGATCACCAGCGCCGCATCCTGACGTTTTTCTCCCAGCCCCAAGAGGGCGAGGCCCAGGCGGCCAGCGAGCAGTTGCAGGCCTATGCGCTCAAGCATTTGCCCGACTACATGCGCCCCAGCGCCTATTGCCTGCTGGACCGGTTGCCGGCCACGGCCAATGGCAAGGTCGACCGCAAGGCCTTGAGAGACCTGCCGGTCAACTACAAGACGCAAGGGCCGCGCCTGGCGCCCCAGAACGCCACCCAGGCGCAGTTGCTGGAGCTGTGGTCCAGGCTGCTCGACTTGCCTGGGCCGGACATTTCCGTAGATGACAGTTTCTTCAATCTGGGTGGCCATTCGATCCTGTTGTCGCAGATGCTCATGGGGATTCGCGAGGCGTTCGGCAAAGGAGTCTCGATCAACCGTTTTATTGAGCAACCCACCTTGGTCAACCTCGCCAACCTGATTGAGCAGGACGTCGAGGCCACTGCTACGGTCAGTCCCCAGGCGCTGCAAGACGCCATGATCCGGCCTGAGCTGGAGGTACTGCCCATCAGTCGATTGGGCAACGTACATAAAGTCATCGTGACCGGCTCCAACGGGTTCCTGGGTGTGCATATCGTCGAGGCCCTGCTGGAACTGGGCAGCACCGAAGTGGCGTGCCTGGTGCGCGAGTCCGGCGGCATGAGCGCGCAAGAGCGCTTCGAGGATGCGCTGATCCAGAACCGCCTTGAACATCTGGACCTGAGCCGGGTCAAGGTCCTGGCGGCGGATATCAGCAAGCCGCGCCTGGGGTTGTCCGAGCAGGACTATGAATGGCTGGATCGTGAATACGGCGTGTTGATCTACAACGCGGCCAACGTCAACCACGTGCTCGACTACGAGTCGCTGGTCAAGGACAACGTCACGCCGGTGCTGGAATGCCTGCAATTGTGTGAAGGGCGCAGCAAGAAAATTTTCAACTTCATTTCCACCCTGTCGGCCTCCAGCACGGTGGACGAGCAGGGCCGGGTATTGGAAGAACCGCCTGCCTTCACGCCGCCCATCTACATCCGCAATGGTTACAACCTCTCCAAATGGGTGGCTGAGCGCATCTTGTGGAACGCCAGTGAGTCGGGGGTGTGGGTCAATCTCTATCGCCCTGGAAACATCGCGTTCAATACGCGAACCGGTGTGTGCCAGCCTCATCAGAACCGTTTGATGCTGATGCTCAAAGGCTCCTTGCAGCTTAAGCAAGTGCCCGAACTGGCGCTCAACTTCGACCTGATGCCGGTGGACTTCCTCGCACGCTTCATTGCGTTTCACGCCAGCCGTCATAACCGCACCAAAGCGGTGTTCAACTTGCACAACCCGCTGCCTTTGACATGGGCTCACTATCTGGAGGCGTTCCGCGCGGCCGGTCACGATTTCCAGATGGTCCCGGTGACACAATGGCAGCAACGCCTGTCGGCCATCGACAGTGATAACGCGTTGTTCGGCGTGGTCGGTTTTTACCTCAATGGATTTGAAGAAGACATTGGCGATATCTCGATGATCGAGTACCGCAATGCACTCTCAGGCATCCAGAGCATGGGCGAAGACTACCCAGCCAAGAACAGTGAGTTGCTGCAAAAAGGCTGTGACTACCTCAAGCAAATCGATTTCATCTGAGCAAAAAAAAGGAGCTTACCCATGCAACATTTTGAACCCGATACCCTGGTCCGTAATCCAGTCGGCAACCCTGTCGTCGCCAGCGTCAGCGTGAATGGTGATGCTCGCAGTGTGTGGAATGTCGTCGGAGATTTCGCCGGTTTCACGAAGTTTATTCCGGCCTTGTCCCATATCGAGATGACGGGCGAGGGCGTGCGCTCGGTACGCAAGAAGCTGTTCAAGGACGGCAATGTCGTGATTGAGCAACTCAACAGCCATGACGATCAAGCCATGACCATGACCTGGTCGCTGATCTACACCTCGCTGAACATCGGTAACCTGTGGGCGCTGATGGAGGTGGTGCCACAAGGCCCGAACCAGAGCCTGGCGACCTGGACCATCATTGGCCAGCCCTACACGGGCGGCAAGGAAGACGTACCGGCGTTCGAAGCTTTCCTGCAAGGCTTTGCCGATGACGCGATGAAGAACGTACAGGCGCTCTTCAACTGACATAGGAAGAGCAGGCAGTGGCTGATTCCGTGGCGAGGGAGCTTGCTCCCGTTGGGGCGCGAAGCGACCCTGAGAATAGGACTGCTGCGCAGTCCAGCGGGAGCAAGCTCCCTCGCCACAGAAGCGTTCTGCTGTTTTAAGCGTTAGTTGATGGCCTGATCAATCCCCGCCTGCAAGGCCTGGCTTTCACTGTGCCCACCCGCTCGCAGCGGGCCCAGGTTGAAGGCTTGGTCATTGCGTGTGGCGTCGTCGTGTTTCTGGGTCAGTTCGTCCTTGGCACCCAGGGCCAGGTTGACCGGTGACTTCGAAACGTTCAGCCCGACATCGGCGCGGTAGTCGGTGCCGGCCAGTGTGGTTGCCGTCACCTTGGAGCCACCCAGCTCAACCTTGCCATTGGGCGCACTGATCCGCGCGCCCGTAAGCTGGGTATCACCCTTGACCTGCAGGTTGACGCCGTGGCTCGCGCGAATGCCTGACGCCTGGGTGACGCTGTCCTTGGCCACATGGCTGACATCCAGATACAGAGTCGGGGTGTAGCTGGTGTTGCCGCTCTTGTCGCCGAACAACACGCTTTCGGCGGTATTGGCCACCTTGCTGCCGGTGGTGTCTTTGCCACTGACGGTGTAGCTGTCGCTGGTTTTTGGCCAGACCTTATCCTTGAAGCCAGACAAGCGCGTGCCCAGGGCATCGGTCTTGTCTGCCAGGTATGCCTTGGCCTTGTCCACGCGGGTACCGAAGGCGCCACGGGGTTCCGGGTTCACATCGTAGCTGCCACTGCGAGTGAGTTTTTCGCCCAAGCGTTCCTTGGCATTGACCACGCTGTTGACGACGCTGTCCTTGGCCGAAGCCAGGTGCCCGGTGCCTTTGTCGACGACGTTCTCCAGCTTGTCGCGATGCTTGTCGAACGCGCCTTCAGCCTTGGCTTGTACCTTGTCCTTCAATGGGCCGCTGGCTTTGGCCAGCTTATCCACCACCCCCGGCTGGTTTTTCTCGACATCCAGCCTGGCGTCGACATTCACCTGGGTGCTGTTGACCTGGTCCTTGCGGCTTTCGACGACGAGGTCGCCGCCCACCGCGCCATGCACCTTGTCGGCGTCGACACGCGCTCCGGCCAGATGGGTATCGCCGGCACTGTTGAGGGTGACGTCACCCGCCGTGATCAGGCTGTTGTGCTGGGTGGTACCTTGCAAGTGATCCACATCGACCTTGGCCCGCGCATTGATGCCGCGCTGGGTCTTGTGTGTCTCATGTTCACCGGCGTCGGCCAGGGTGGTTTGGCCGACGCTGCCCCCTGCGCCCAGGGTCACGCCCCAGTTACCATGGGCCTGGGTCGATTGCGCAGACTCTTGCAGGATGCCGCCGTTTTGCGCATCCAGGCTAACGCTGGCTGCGCTGACCTGAGTGCCCTGCAAGTGGATGGCATCGGTTGCATCAGCGCCGCTGGCGAGGCTGACCTTGCCGCTGCTGTGCAATTGCCCGACGACGGCGCTCTGGTCGTTTTCCGCCACTTTGCCAATATTGAAATTGGCGCTGAGGCTGCCGGTCTTGCTGCTGCTTTCGGCGCTGCTGGTCTTGCCGGCGCCGAGGGTCAGGCCGCCGCCCAGGTTGCTGCCGTTGCTGACGTGGCTACCGGTGGCGGCTTGCAGGTTTAGCTTGCCGCCGGCATTGAGGCTGATATCGCCAGCCTTCGCGCCCGTGCTGCCGATCTGCGTGCCTTGCAGGGTCATGTCAGCGCCGCTGCTGAGCTTGACGGGGCCGCTGCCCTGGATGGTTGCGACCTGCGCCTGGCTGTCCTGGGTGTCCAGGCGCTTGTTATCCAACTGCACGCCGGCACCGAGGTTGACGTTGCTGCCATTGGCGCCGGGCGCGGTGCCCACCGTCAGTGAGCCGTTGCCGCGCAGCGTGCTGCTGTTTTTACTCTGGGTGTTGGTGGCCTGGTTGAGCGCCAGCTCACCGCCGGTCTTGAGGTTGACCCCGGCCTGGCCGCCGTCGAACTGGCTGCCTTCATAACGGGCATCGCCCTTGGCTTCGATGCTCACGCCTTGGCTGGCCACATAGCTGCCGACCACCGCCGTGCTGCTGGACTCGCGCACATCGCTGCTGCCGCCCAGGCCACTGCCGCGCACATTCAGGTCTTCACCGGTGGTGGTATAGACTCGCACGCCAGCCTTGGCGTCCACGCCTTGCTCGCTGCTGCTGTGGGTGTTGGCCGCTGCGGTAGCAACGTGCTCGCCCGCCTTGATGTTCAGCCCGCCCTCGGTGGCGCGGTACTGGGTGCCCTCGTCCTGCAAGGTGCTGGCCGCATTGACCTGCACCGTGGCGCCACTGAACTGGCTGACCACGGCGGTGCTGTCCTGCGTTGTGCCGGTTTTGTTCGTGTGCCCGACTTCCACATCCAGGCCGACATTGGGTTGCTCGAATGCATCCAGCAAACCGGGCTGATGGAACTTGGCCTGGGCCACGCCCTCGACGGCTTTTTCGATCGGGCGGGTAATGCCTTTGTATTCCACATTGGCGCCAACATCGGCGGTCCAGCCGTTTTCCTTGTGGGTGCTGGTCTCGGTGGAATGGGCCGCCTGGTTGTCGATCTGGCCAGCGTTGACCTGCAGCCCGGCGCCGGCCTTGGCCTGTGCACCCTCGCTGGTGAAGGTGTTGCCAGCGTTGATGGTCAGCTTGCCGGCCGCGGCCACGGTGCTGGTTTGCGCAGTGGTTTTTTCAGCGGTGTCTTGGCTGCTTTGGTGGCTGAACTGAGCGCCACTGCCTGCCCGATCAATGCCGCCGGTGTAGTAGAAACTGCCGCCGGTGGCGGTTTTGTCGACGGCTTCGGTGCGCTTGTCGTGGGCGGCCAACAGCTCGACGTTTTTGCCGCTCAGGCTCGCATCGCCTTCGGTGGCCTGGAGGTTGGACCCGGTGATGCTGACATCGCCTGCGGCGTTAACCGCCACACTGGCGCCTTTAAGGCTGGAAGCCTGTTGTTGCGTGGTGTCGGTCTGGCGGGTTTGCTGCTGGTCTTCATAACTCAGGCCCGCACGGTACTGGCGGCTGACACCCTCGGTTTCCTTGGCGTAGCCATCGAAGCCACGGCTATGGGTGCGAGTGGTGTCGTGGGTGGTGTTCTCGGCGGCAACGACCTTGATATCGCCCTTGGCATCCGCTTGCAGTTCACCCGCGGCGGACACTTGGGAGCCACTGACGGTGATGTCCTTGGCACTTTCCAGCTTGAGGTTGCTGTCCGAGCGCAGGTTGCTGGCAACCACGGTGCTGTCCTTGAGGTTCTTGCGGCTTTCGTCCTTGGAGATACCGAAGAACTTGCTGTCATTGCTGTAGCGGTTGTCGTGGGAGGTGTCCTGGACGCCGTCGATCACCAGCGAGCCTTTGTCGCTGATGACGCTGGCCTGTTTGCCGCCTCGGGCCTGGCTGCCGCTGATGCGCACGTCGTCGGCCTTGACGATCAGCTTGCCGTCGGCGTCGACCTTGCTACCAGTGTTCGACGTCTTGCCCTGGTTACCGTCGCCTTGCTTGCCGAAGAAGCTGCCACCGGTGAGGTCGCCGGAGTAGGCATTGTCGCTGCTGCTCTGGGTACGGCTGGCGCTGGCGATTTCCACGTGCCGGGCGGCCAGTTGGATATCGCCGGGGGTTTTCAGCTCGGCGCCTTGCAATTGCAGCTTCTGTTGGCTGGTCAGCTCCAGTGTCTTTCCGGCCTTGAGGCTGCTGGTGATGCTGCGTTGTTCGCTGCTGGATTTATCCCAGTTGGCTTTCCACAGGTGCTTGCGATGGTTGCCCTGGTCGCGGGTTTCATGGGTTTCGGTGGCGGCGTTAACGTGCAGGTTGGCACCGCTGTCGACGCGCAGAGTGTTGCCCGCTTCCACATGGCTGGCTTTGATCTCGGTGTTGGCACCGGAAGACAGCGCCGCATCCTGTTGCGCCACAACCTTGTTGCCGTGCTGGCGCGAGTCTTTGTCGGTGGTGGTGCGGTCGTAGGTTTCGTAGGTGAACAGGAAGTTGCTGTTGTTCCACTGTTCACGCTTTTCCTGGAGCTTGCGGCTTTCCAGGCTGCTGAGGGTCAGGTTGCGGCTGGCGTCGAGTTTGACGTTGCGCCCGCTGACGTCGGTGGCGGCCAGGTTCAGGTCCTTGGCGCTGTGCAAGTCGATATCGCCCTGGCGGCTGTGCACGCCAGCGCGAGTGGCGTCGAGGCTGTCGGCGCGCACCTGGCCGCTGATATCAAGGTCGCCGGCCGAACTGATCTTCACCCCGTCAGTGCCTTGCACCTGCACGCCGCCCACGCGTACACCGGCGCCTTCGGCGGTGCTGATGATGTTGATGCGCCCGGCCTGCATGGCGCCGAAC
This sequence comes from Pseudomonas sp. 22072, assembly GCF_052046095.1. Classification (NCBI taxonomy): domain Bacteria; kingdom Pseudomonadati; phylum Pseudomonadota; class Gammaproteobacteria; order Pseudomonadales; family Pseudomonadaceae; genus Pseudomonas; species Pseudomonas sp. 22072. The sequence continues at coordinate 31,719 of NZ_JBQEQE010000031.1, read as the reverse complement.
AGGCGCGCGTCGATGCGTTGGTCCTGGGTCTTGCTGGCCGGGTCCACCTGGCGTACCTGCCCGCTGGCGAAATCGACCTGGTTGCTGCCGACGGTGAGGTTCAATTGATCGCGGGCACTGAGGCGACCTTCGCTGTCGATGCGCGGCGCGATCAGGTTGATGGACCCTTCGCGGTTGTGCAGGCCCTGGCCTTGCACTGTCAGTTGGCCGTTGGCATCGCGGGTGCTCAAGGCTTGCAGCTTGCCGTCGTTGAGTTCAGGGCGGCCCACCACCAGGTTGGCATTGGGCGTGTTGATGAAACTGCCGCCATTCACCGAAATACCGTTAGGGTTGGCCAGCACGTAATCGGCCGCCTGGCCGAAAATCTCCTGGGCGCCGTTGAGGGTCGAGGCGTTGCGGCTGATCACTTCGTTGAGGATCACGCTCGCCGCCTGGCCCTGGAACTGCGGGTTGGCCGCCAGTTGCCCGGCAAGTTGGGACTCGCCAGCTTGCAAGGCGTTGTTCAACACCAGGCCCTGGCGGTCGACGTTGTAATCCAGGAACTGGTTATGGGACAGGCCACCGGCGTTCGGCGCGACGATGTTGACGATGGGGACGCCGCCCTGGTTTTGCAGCTGCGGCGTACCGCCAGGGCCTTCGACGACGGTCAAGCCTGCGGCGAGCGCGAGCTGCGGCAGCAGGAAGAGACTAGCGATGGCCCAGCGCAGTTTGCCCTGGGGTGAAAGGTGGAAGCTATGTGAAGTAGTCGGCATAAATAATCTCGCTCTGTGTTGGCTGATCCACGACGCGCGTTGTTCGTTGCAACGCTGCTGGGGTGGTCAGGTACGGCGGTGACTCAGGCTAAAAACAGGTATTGGCTCATCGGTGCACACTCATATCTGCAAGCTAAGGCGCGTCAGCCAGACCTCCGGCTCCTGGCGAAAACCTGTGGGGGTGTTGAGGTTGCGTTGGTAGTCGATGTCGAGCTGTACGTTCTTCCAGCTCAGGTTGAGCCCCGCGCTGGCGCCGCTCAGGCGTTGGCTCTGGGCGCCGTGTTCGTGCTTGACCCAGCCGTTGTCCAGGCCCAGGCGCGGGGTGAGCTTCACCGGCAAGTCAGTGTTGAGCGGCAGGCGCAAGGTGTTGCGCCAGACTGCGCCAATGGCACCGGAACTACTGTTTTCGCGGTAGCCGCGCACGGCCGAGTCGTCGGTGATCAGCAACTGTTCGATGGCGGGCAACGCATCCGGGCTGTACTGCACCGACAACTGGCTCTGCCACTGCCATGGCTGCGCTGCCCATTGGCCGTTGCGCCATTGGGTGAGGTTGGCGCGGTACTTTTGAAACTGCGCCTTGGGCCGGTTTTTCTGCACCTGGTCGGCATCGCGATCGGCGCCGAACCAGGTCAGGCCCTGGGCGTAATTGACGTCCAGGTTCCACACCGCGCTGTTGAGCCAGAACAGGTTCATGCCCGCTTCGGCTACGGTCAGCGTGGGGCTTTGGATGTCCAGGTGTACCTTCTGTAGGTAGCTGTCGACGTCTTTGTAGGCCAGTTGCAGGTTGGCGCTGAGTTGGTGGCCCTGGTCGCGCCACAACACACGGTCGCTACGCAGGCTGACCTGATCGGTGCGGCCACTGTTGTAAAACGTGGTGCGGCTGAGTTTGAACGGCGAGCGGTATTCGGCATGGCTGGCGAACAGGCTGTAGGTCCAGTAACCGTAGGGGATCGAGTAGAACAGGCTGTGGCTGCGGCTGTAGCGTGGCCCATGGTTGAGCGTGTCGCTGAAGCTCAGGTTGAGCGAGTCGTTGATTTGCAGCGGGCTGTCCAGGCTCAAGTTGATCGCATTGCGATCACGCCCGGTGCCGGCGCTGCCGAGGTTATCCACCCCCAGGCCCAGGGCCCAGCGCGAGGCACTGCTGCGCGAGCGCAGGATGATGCGCGACGCGCCCGCGGTGCTGCCTGGGGCGATGTCGGCCGTGAGGTCCACCGAGCGCAGGCGGTTGAGCTGGTCCAGGCCCTGTTCCAGATCTCGCAGGTTCAGTGGCTTGCCGAGCATCCCGGGGAATGCCCCACCCAATGACACCGGCAGGCTCTGGTCGGCCAGTTCGATGGCCTCCAGGTAGCCTTCTTCGACGTGAATATCCAGCGGTTGCCCGGCGGCGGGCGCGCTGATCAGGTAGGGGCGGCTGGCGATATAACCGGCCTCGACATACAGCCGCGTGATCTCGGCCAGCAGGCGGTTGATCTGGGTGACGCCCATGCAAGGCGCCACGTAGGGCTCGATGTGTTTGTCCAACTCGGCACGGCTGAACAGCGTGACCCCGGCCAGGCGCGTACCGCTCAAGGGCCAGCAGCGTTCGTCCTTGGCGATGTCTGTTGGCAAGGCCGGTGTGGCCGCTGGCGTACCGAAACTGCCACGTTGCATCTGGCGTTGGCGCTGCTCCAATTGTAATTGCTGCAGGTCGCGTTGCTGTTGCTGTTGCAAGCGCAGGGCTTCCTGGCCTGGCTGCGGCGCCTCGGCGCCAGCCACGGGCAGCGCCCACAGGCAGAGCAGGGCAATGCCCAGGTTCCGGGTACAACTCAAGTGTCCGGTTGAGAGCTGATTTGGCACTCGACATCCTTAACGTAGAAATACACACGATCCACACCGCACGAGCTAAACCTTGAACTCAGCGCAGACTTGCCCCACTTGAGTGAGTGCTGAACGGTTTGTTACATCGCCGTAGGATTTATTGCACATTCTGTAAGAAAAATCGTGTGATGCAGTGCTCAAATGCACAAATTCAGTGCGCGAATGGGCGTCTCAGCCCAAAAATCCTGATTTTTCAGGAGGCGGGAGGGGGCGGCGCGGTTTTGATTGTTGTCTGGGCTTCACCTAATCGGCGAGCCGCGGCGAGGAACTGAGTACCTTGCCCGGTTGCCAGATTAGGCTTTTGAATCCATTGGATATTCTGTAGCCTTGCGCAGCTTTAAGCTGTACCCGTGCTTGATGAACAAAAACACTTCGTCCGGCGGCGCCCGAAGGGCTCCTGAGCCGGTGGTACACTCGACTTTCGCGCTACTGCGCCTGCAGGTCTTGCGAACATGACGCACATTTCCGAACGCCTACTGGTTCAAGCTCACCTCGACGCCAAGCAGCCCAAGGTCCTCAGCGCTGCCGAAGAGGCGAGCCTGCGAACCGCCATCGCCGCCGAGCTCAAGGCTCAGGACGCGGTGCTGGTTGCCCACTTTTATTGCGACCCGGTGATTCAGGCTCTGGCCGAAGAAACCGGTGGTTGTGTTTCCGACTCCCTGGAGATGGCGCGCTTTGGTGCCGCTCACCCGGCCAAAACCGTATTGGTGGCTGGCGTGCGCTTCATGGGCGAGACCGCCAAGATCCTTACGCCTGAAAAACGCATCCTGATGCCTACCCTGGAAGCCACGTGCTCCCTGGACCTGGGTTGCCCGGTGGATGAGTTTTCCGCGTTCTGCGATCAGCACCCCGAGCGCACCGTGGTGGTCTATGCCAACACCTCGGCGGCGGTCAAAGCTCGGGCGGATTGGGTGGTGACTTCCAGCTGCGCGCTGGAAATTGTCGAAAGCCTGATGGACAACGGCGAGACCATTATCTGGGGCCCGGACAAACACCTGGGCACCTACATCCAGCGCCAGACCGGTGCCGATATGCTGCTGTGGGACGGTGCCTGCATCGTCCACGAAGAATTCAAGTCCAAGCAGCTCGAAGACATGAAGGCGTTGTACCCGGATGCGGCAATCCTGGTGCACCCGGAGTCACCGACTTCGGTGATCGAATTGGCTGACGCGGTGGGTTCCACCAGCCAACTGATCGCTGCGGCGCAACGCTTGCCGAACAAGACCTTTATCGTCGCGACCGACCGCGGCATCTTCTACAAGATGCAGCAGTTGTGCCCGGACAAAGTCTTTGTCGAAGCGCCTACCGCCGGTAACGGTGCAGCCTGTCGCAGTTGCGCGCACTGCCCGTGGATGGCAATGAACACACTGGAGCGTACGTTGCAGTGTTTGCGTGAGGGCAGTAATGAGATCTTCGTGGAGCCGGCGGTGATTCCGCAGGCGGTACGACCGCTCAAGCGCATGCTCGACTTTACCCAGGCAGCACGATTGAAACTGGCCGGCAACGCCTGAACACAAATCAAAATGTGGGAGCTGG
>NZ_JBQEQE010000031.1:0-27524 GCF_052046095.1 Pseudomonas sp. 22072 | reverse complement strand
AAGCCAGCTCCCACAGTTGATCTGTGATGCGCTTGAGTTACTTCTTTTGCTTCGGGATCCGCACCAACTGCGTATCCGAATAGATGTCATGCCAGCTGCGTTTGTGTTTATCGAACAACGACCAGATAAATCCCAACCCCACGCACAGCCATGACGCAATCGACACCACAAAACGCAGCAGTGCCTGCCACAGGCTGATCCGCGACCCGTCGGCGTTTTGCACGCGCACGCCCCACACCTGCATGCCCAGGGTTTGCCCCGAATGAGTCCAGAACTTGGCGAAGAACCCGAAGAGCACGAACAGCAGGATCGTGGACAGCAACGGGTCACCGTCCAGCGCGCCGGATTCGGTGAGCGTGCGCATCTTCGCTTCGCCCACGAAGGCGATCCACACCAGCTTGTAGATAAAAGCGGTGACGATCAGCAGTGCGGTACATAAAAGAAAGTCGTAGAACATCGCTGCCAGGCGGCGGCCCAGGCCAACGGCGGGGAATTCGCCCTGGGGGCTCAACAGGGGTTTGGACATGGCAGGGCTCTCTGGAGAAAGCACGCAGTTTACGCAATGGCGCCCATAAAAAAGCCCCTGATGTCATATCAGGGGCTTTTTGTCGCAGGTAAGGGTCAGGCTTCTGCGTGGACTTCGTCAGCCTGCATGCCTTTCTGGCCCTGCACAGCGACGAAAGTCACTTTCTGGCCTTCCTTCAGGCTCTTGAAGCCATTGCCCTGAATAGCGCGGAAATGCACGAACAGATCCGGGCCGCTTTCAGGAGTGATAAAACCAAAGCCTTTTTCGTCGTTGAACCACTTGACGGTACCGCTCTGACGCTCAGCCATTTTCTTCTTTCCTTTGACGCTAAAAATTAATGACAGCCCCTTTCAAACGAAAGAGTACTGGGCTGGGTTGCAGGAAAGTAAGAGACGTCGAACGGGTTGTAGCAAACTACTTGAGCTACTGCCCAGGTCCAGGTTCCAAGCGACCCATGCAAACACAGTGGGCAAACTCTACGCCAACTAATATGAAAAAAACAAGCCCTTGTGCAGGCCCTGATTTTACTGGGGCTCATGACACTTTGTTGAATGTTCTGATACTGGCTTATTCGATAGATCTATTCACTTGTTATAGGGCCTCAGCTATAAAAAGCCTATCGTGAATGCACTGTTTTATGGCGGTTGCGTTACAGTTTAGTGCACGTTAACGCAACCGCGTTACTTATAGAAACAGTCAATCAGCCACGGTAGTAACGTTGCGGAACAAATGGCATTTTACTTACACGCAGTGGCACCTTTTTCCCACGTACCATTGCGCAAACTTCGGTATCCAGTGCGACAAATGCGCTGTCCAGGTAACCCATTGCCAGAGGGCCGCCCAAGGTTGGACCAAAGCCCCCGCTGCAGACGCTGCCGATAACCGTACCTTGTGCATCGACAATTTCAGCGCCTTCACGCACCGGGGTACGCTCCTGCGGCAGCAGGCCTACGCGTTTGCGCGCCACACCGGTTTGCTGCTGAGTGAAGATGCGGTCGGCGCCAGGGAAGCCGCCGGCCCGTGCGCCATCGGCACGCCGAGCCTTGGAAATCGCCCACAGCAGGCTGGCTTCGATTGGCGTGGTGTCGGTGTTCATGTCGTGGCCGTACAAACACAAGCCGGCTTCCAGGCGTAGCGAATCGCGAGCGCCCAGGCCGATCGCCTGCACTTCGGTTTCGGCCAGCAGGCTGCGGGCCAGGCTCTCGGCATTGGCGGCCGGCACGGAGATTTCAAAACCGTCTTCACCGGTGTAGCCGGAGCGGCTGACGTAGCAGTCCACGCCCAGCAAACGCAGGGTGGCGAATTGCATGAAGGTCATCTGAGTGACTTCAGGGGCCAGGCGCGCCAATACTTTCACTGCCGCAGGGCCTTGCAGGGCCAGCAGGGCGCGTTCTTCGAACAGCGGTTCGATGGTGCATTGGTCGCCGATATGTGTACGCAGGTGCGCCAGGTCCTGGTCCTTGCAGGCGGCGTTGACCACCAGGAACAATTCGTCGTTGCCCAGGTTGGCGACCATCAGGTCGTCGAGGATGCCGCCTTGCTCATTGGTGAACATCGCATAGCGCTGCATGCCTACTGGCAGGTCGATGATATCGACGGGCACCAGGGTCTCCAGAGCCTTGGCGGCATTCGCGCCAGTGAGACGAATCTGGCCCATGTGGGAGACGTCGAACAACCCGGCCTGTTCACGGGTATGCAGGTGTTCCTTCATCACGCCCAATGGATACTGCACCGGCATGTCGTAGCCGGCGAAGGGCACCATGCGTGCGCCCAGTTCCAGGTGCAGGGCATGCAATGGGGTTTTCAACAGGGTTTCGGTGGACATATTCAACTCCTGAAAAACGTGCCGACGCGCTTGTGGGCGTCAGCACTCGATAATGTTGACCGCCAAACCGCCACGGGCGGTTTCCTTGTATTTGCTTTTCATGTCGGCGCCCGTCTGGCGCATGGTGCGGATGACCTTGTCGAGGGACACAAAGTGCTGCCCGTCGCCACGCAGGGCCATGCGCACCGCATTGATCGCCTTCACCGAGCCCATGGCATTGCGCTCGATGCACGGCACCTGCACCAGCCCGCCAATTGGGTCGCAGGTCAGGCCGAGGTTGTGTTCCATGCCGATCTCGGCGGCGTTTTCCACTTGGGACACGCTGCCGCCCAGCACTTCGCAGAGTGCGCCTGCGGCCATGGAACAGGCCACGCCGACTTCGCCCTGGCAACCGACTTCGGCGCCTGAGATCGAAGCGTTTTCCTTGTACAAAATGCCGATGGCGGCCGCGGTGAGCAAAAAGCGCACTACGCCGTCTTCGTTCGCGCCGGGGATAAAACGCATGTAGTAATGCAGCACGGCGGGAATGATCCCGGCCGCGCCGTTGGTGGGCGCGGTGACCACGCGCCCGCCATTGGCGTTTTCTTCGTTGACCGCCAGCGCATACAGGTTGACCCAATCGAGCACCGACAGCGGGTCGCGCAGCGCCGACTCCGGGTTCTTGCACAACTGCCTGTGCAAGGCCGCTGCCCGGCGCTTGACCTTCAAGCCTCCGGGCAAGATGCCTTCGTTGCGACAGCCGGCATCGACGCAATCCTGCATGACCTGCCAGATCTTCAACAAACCGCTGCGGGTTTCGGCTTCCGGGCGCCAGGCACTTTCATTGGTCAGCATCACCTGGCTGATAGACAGGCCATAGGTGGTGCAGTGGCCGAGCAAGTCCTTGGCGTGTTTGAACGGGAAGGTCAGGGGTGTAGCGTCTTCGACGATACGGTCGGCGCCCGCCGCGTCTTCATCCACCACGAAACCGCCACCGACCGAGTAGTACTCGCGGCTGCGGGTCTGGATGCCGGCGGCGTCAAAGGCACGAAAGATCATGCCGTTGGGATGATAGGCAAGGGGCTTGCGGATCATCGCCAGGTGTTCTTTCTCGTTGAACGCAATGCTGTGTTCGCCGAGCAGGTTGAGGCGCCCGTCACTGCGCATCTGCGCCAGGCGTGCTGCCACGGTTTCGGTATTCACGGTGTCCGGGTGTTCGCCTTCCAGGCCCAGCAACACAGCCTTGTCGCTGCCGTGGCCTTTGCCGGTGGCGCCCAGTGATCCGTAGAGTTCCACCTTGATGCCGGTGGTGGCCTCCAGCAGGTTGTCACGCTTGAGCCCCTCGACGAATCGGGCAGCGGCACGCATCGGGCCGACGGTGTGGGAACTGGAGGGGCCGATGCCAATCTTGAACAGGTCGAACACGCTAAGGGACATGGTTGTTCTCCGGTTTCTTATTATTTTCTGAAAGCCGACTCGGTCAATGTGGGAGCCGGGCTTGCCCGCGATAACGGTGGGTCAGGCAACATCACTGTCGGCTGATACACCGCTATCGCAGGCAAGCCAGCTCCCACACTGGCCGCGTATCTCCCGTCAGATCAGGCGTAGCTCTCGATAGAAGGGCACGCACACACCAGGTTGCGATCGCCAAACACGTTGTCGACCCGGCCAACCGGCGGCCAGTACTTGCCTTCGATCAATGAAGCCACCGGGTACACCGCTTGTTCACGGCTGTATGGGTGGCTCCATTCGCCTACCAGTTCCGCAGCCGTGTGCGGCGCGTTCTTGAGGGGGTTGTCGTCTTTGTCGAGGGTGCCGTTTTCTACCGCGCGGATCTCTTCGCGGATGGCGATCATGGCGTCGCAGAAGCGGTCCAGCTCTTCCTTGGATTCACTTTCGGTGGGCTCGATCATCAAGGTGCCGGCCACCGGGAACGACATGGTCGGCGCATGGAAACCAAAATCGATCAGGCGCTTGGCCACGTCGTCCACGCTGATGCCGCTGCTGTCTTTCAACGGGCGCAGGTCCAGGATGCATTCGTGGGCCACCAGGCCATTGCTGCCGGTGTACAGCACCGGGTAGTGCTCTTCCAGGCGACGGGAAATGTAGTTGGCATTCAGGATCGCCAACTGCGACGCACGCTTGAGGCCGGCGCCGCCCATCATGCTGATGTACATCCAGGTGATCGGCAGAATGCTCGCGCTGCCGAACGGCGCAGCGCACACCGCGCCTTCCTTGCGTTCCATGGCGGCGTGGCCGGGCAGGAATGGCGTGAGGTGCGACTTGACGCCAATCGGGCCAACGCCCGGGCCGCCACCGCCGTGGGGAATGCAGAAGGTTTTGTGCAGGTTCAGGTGGGACACATCGCCGCCGAACTTGCCCGGTGCGCACAGGCCGACCATGGCGTTCATGTTGGCGCCGTCGATGTACACCTGGCCGCCGTTGTCATGAATGATCCCGCAGATTTCGCGAATACCTTCCTCGAACACGCCGTGGGTAGAGGGGTAGGTGATCATCAGTGCTGCGAGGTGCTCGCGGTGCTCGATGGCCTTGGCGCGCAGGTCTTCGATGTCGACGTTGCCGCGTGCATCGCAAGCGGTGACCACCACGCGCATGCCGGCCATGTTGGCGGTCGCAGGGTTGGTACCGTGGGCTGATGACGGGATCAGGCAGATGTCGCGACGTTCTTCGCCACGGCTCTGGTGATAGGCACGGATGGCCAAGAGGCCGGCGTACTCACCCTGGGAACCGGCGTTGGGTTGCAGGGAGATCGCGTCGTAACCGGTGGCCGCGCAGAGCATGGCTTCCAGTTCGGTGGTCAGTTGCAGGTAGCCGGCGCTTTGCGCGGCGGGGGCGAACGGGTGCAGGGCACCGAATTCGGCCCAGGTCACCGGGATCATTTCGCTGGCGGCGTTGAGCTTCATGGTGCACGAACCCAGTGGGATCATGGTGCGGTCCAGGGCCAGGTCTTTGTCGGCCAGCTTGCGCAGGTAGCGCATCAGCTCGGTTTCCGAGTGATAGCGGTTGAACACCGGGTGGCTGAGGATCGGCGACTGGCGCAGCAAGGCGTTCGGCAGGGTGCTGTCGGTGGCGGCAAAGGCTGGCAGGGTTTTGCCGTCGGCGAAGATGGCCCACAAGGCTTGGATATCGGCCTGGGTGGTGGTTTCGTCGACCGACAGGCCAACGCGTTCGCCATCCACCACGCGCAAGTTGATGCGCTGGGCGCGGGCCTTGTCGTGCAGGGCTTCGGTGTGGGCGCCGGTGTGGATTGTCAGGGTGTCGAAGAAGTGTTGCTGCTCGACTTTCTGGCCCAGGGCAGTCAAACCCTTGGCCAGGATCGCGGTCAGTTGGTGAATGCGCTGGGCGATCTGCGTCAGGCCCTTGGGGCCGTGGTACACGGCGTACATGCTGGCGATATTGGCCAGCAGCACTTGCGCGGTGCAGATGTTGCTGGTGGCTTTCTCGCGGCGGATATGTTGCTCGCGGGTTTGCATGGCCAGGCGCAGGGCCGGCTTGCCGAAGCGGTCGACGGAAACACCGACCAGACGGCCTGGCATGTCGCGCTTGAACGCATCCTTGGTGGAGAAGTACGCCGCGTGCGGGCCACCGAAGCCCAGTGGCACGCCAAAGCGTTGTGCGCTGCCAATGGCGACGTCGGCGCCGAATTCACCCGGCGGCGTCAGCAGGGTCAGGGCCAGCAAATCGGCGGCCACGGCGACCAGGGCGTTGGCGGCGTGGAAACGTTCGGTCAGTTCGCGATAGTCGAACACATCGCCGTTGCTGGCCGGGTATTGCAGCAGGGCGCCGAAGAACGGGCTGACGTCGGTCAGTTCGCGCTCATCGCCCACTACTACATCGATGCCCAGTGGTTCGGCGCGAGTGCGCAGGACGTCGAGGGTTTGTGGGTGGCTGTGCACCGAAGCGAAGAACGCGTTGCTGCTTTTGTTCTTGCTCAGGCGCTTGCAGAAGGTCATGGCTTCGGCGGCGGCGGTGGCTTCGTCAAGCAGGGAGGCGTTGGCAATCGGCAGGCCGGTGAGGTCGCTGATCAGGGTCTGGAAATTCAGCAGGGCTTCCAGGCGGCCTTGGGAAATCTCGGGTTGATACGGCGTGTAGGCGGTGTACCAGGCCGGGTTTTCCAGCAGGTTGCGCAGGATCGGCGACGGCGTATGGCAGTTGTAGTAGCCCTGGCCGATGTAGGTCTTGAACAGTTGGTTCTGGCTGGCGATGGCCTTGATCTTGGCCAGGGCCTCGGCTTCGCTCAGGCCGTCTTCCAGGCCGAGCACGCTGGTGCCCTTGATGCTTTCCGGGATCACGCTGGCGCTCAGGGCTTCGAGGGAATCAAACCCCAGGCTGGCGAGCATTTGCTGCTCATCTTCCTGGCGCGGGCCGATGTGGCGGGCGATGAATTCGTTGGCGGTGGTCAGATTAACGGTCATGGCGCGCTCCTCAGGCTTCAGCGTTGGCTTTGATCAGGCGGTCGTACGCATCCTGATCCAACAGCTTAGCCACTGCATCGGCATCGGCGGGTTTAAAGCGGAAGAACCAGCCTTCGCCCATCGGGTCTTCGTTGACCAGTTCCGGGCTGCCATCGAGCTTATCGTTGACTTCGAGGACTTCACCGTCCAACGGCATGTACACACCACTGGCGGCCTTGACCGACTCCACGGTGGAGGCTTCGGCGCCCTTGGTATAAGCCTGCAACTCCGGCAGTTGCACGAAAACCACGTCACCCAGCGCGTTCTGCGCAAAAGCGGTGATACCCACGGTGACGCTGCCATCGGCTTCGGCGCGCAGCCATTCGTGATCTTCAGTGAAACGCAACTCGCTCATGGAAACTCCTCAGGGCCAGAATCGTCTGGTGGACGGGATTGGAATAATGGGGAGTTGCTTAGCAATATCGCGGCCAACGTTATTAAGTCTTTATAGATCAAAGAGTTAATAAATTCAGCCATAGGCTTAATCGAATGTGCTGTAGCGTTTTCGCTACAGTCGAGTGCGTGAAAAAAAGCCTATGTGGATCAAAGCCTTGCATGGCACGCAAAAAACAGGGCTGTAGCGATATCGTTACGCTGTAGCGCTTTCAGTACACGGAATGTCGTTCTCAGACCAAATCTGTAATGCGGTTTCTGTGGGGGCTTGCCTGCGATAGCGGTCTACCCGTCACTAAGGAGTTGGATGACCCGACGCTATCGCAGGCAAGCCAGCTCCCACAGTTGAACCGCGTTTATTCCGTCAGGGTTTGTTGGGAATGCCGTATTTGCGCAGGCGATGGGCGATAGCCGTGTGGGAGGTTTGTAGCCGGCTGGCCAGTTGGCGGGTCGAGGGGTAGCGGCTGTAGAGGCTTTCCAGCAGGCTGCGCTCGAAATCTTCCACGGCCTGTTCCAGGCTGTCGACTTCACCATCGCTCTGGCGCGCCACGGAGGTGCCGGCGATGTCCAGGTCACCGATGTCCACCAGGCTGCTTTCGCAGATGGCGGCAGCGCGGAAGATCACGTTTTGCAACTGCCGCACGTTGCCCGGCCAGTGGTTGCCCAGCAGGGCTGGATAGGTACCCGGCGCCAGGCGGCAGACCGGGCGCTGGATCTGCGCGCAGGCTTGCTGCATGAAGTAGCGCGCCAGCAGCAGGATGTCCTGGCCGCGTTCACGCAAGGGCGGCACGGCGACGTTGAGCACGTTAAGGCGGTAAAACAGATCTTCGCGAAAGGTGCCTTCGCTGACCATCTTTTCCAGGTCGCGGTGGGTGGCGCTGAGGATGCGCACATTGACCTTCACTTCGCGGTCGCCACCCACGCGGCGAAAGCTGCCGTCATTGAGAAAACGCAGCAGCTTGGCTTGCAGGTACGGCGACATCTCACCGATCTCATCGAGGAACACCGTGCCCTGGTTGGCCAGCTCCATCAGCCCCGGTTTGCCACCGCGTTGCGCGCCGGTAAAGGCGCCAGGGGCATAGCCGAACAATTCACTTTCGGCGAGATTTTCCGGCAGTGCCGCGCAGTTCAATGCCAGAAACGGCGCACTGTGGCGCGCACTGATGGCGTGGCAGGCGCGGGCCACCAGCTCTTTGCCGGTACCGGTTTCGCCCTGGATCAGCAGCGGTGCATCCAGTGCCGCCACCCGTTGCGCCCGCGCCTTGAGCGTGCGGATCGCCGGGGACTCGCCCAGCAGCGCATCAAACCCTTCGGCATGGTCATGGTGCAGCGCCGACAGTTGTTCGCCGATGCGGTTGGGCTGGTAGAGGGTGAGCAGGGCGCCGGCGTCGGTGATCGGCGTGGCGCCCAGCAGCAAGGTCTGGCCGTTGACGCTGATCTCGCGCAACGGCAATCGAAAGCCCTGGTCCAGCAAGGTTTCCAGCAATGCCGGATCATCGAACAGCTCGGCGATGCTTTCGCCGGCCGGTTCACGCCCGTACAAGGCGATCAGCGCCGGATTGGCCAGCAGGATCTTGCCTGCACTGTCCAGGGCCAGCACCGGGTCGGTCATGGCCGCCAGCAGGGCATCGAGTTGCAGGTGGCGACGCTGGCCCGGAAGGATGTCGACGACCTTTACCGCTTGCACGCCGTGCACGCTGAACAACGCGTCGCGCAGTTCTTCGAGCACTTCGGCGCTGAGGGTCGGCGCATCGATATAGACATTGGGCGGCACCATCTCCACCGCATCCAGATTGAGATTGCGCCCACCGAGCAAGGCCAGGACTTCCTGGGTGATGCCGACGCGGTCGATGAAGCTGACGTGGATACGCATGGGGCGGATCTTGATTCTGGAGTGCTGAGGGTGGCCAGTATGCCTTGGAGCCGGTGGAGATCAAAATGTGGGAGCTGGCTTGCCTGCGATGGCGGTGGGTCAGTTNTCGCAGGCAAGCCAGCTCCCACATTCGATTGGGGGGCAGGTTATTCCAGGTGTTCGGGTTTGACCGGGTCGCCGGATTTCATATCCAACTGGTGGCGCACATCCTCAAACATCAGGTCGTAATGCTTGTGCTGTGAACCGACGCTGCTATGGGTCTTGGGAATGCCGTATTTTTCGACAATCTTGGTCACATTGCTGGCGAAGTTATAGGCCTGGTCCTTGGGCAGGAAAAAGGTTTCCTTCATGTCCTTGCCCTGGATGCTGCCATGCAGGGTGAACTGCATGCCTTTGCCTTCGCGGTCATCCGTGACGACTTCGTAGTCCAGGCACAGGTCGTAGCTGACATCGTCCTTGTTCAGCGCGTGTCGCTCGATATGCAAGTGGCCGGGTTCAAAGATAGCCATAGGCGTTTCTCCTCAACTTCACAGGTAGGTGATGCCAGGTTTTGCCGTGCTGATGCGCGTGCCGGCGCTGCCCTGGACGATGGCTTCTATGTCCGAGAGTGAACCGATCACCGCGGTTTTGCCAGTCTGACGGGCGAACTCGCAGGCGGCTTGTACCTTGGGGCCCATGGAGCCGGCGGCGAAGCCGAGTTTTTCCATCTCGTCGGGGTGGGCCTGGCCGATGGCCTTCTGGGTGGGCTTGCCGAAGTCGATAAAGGCGGCGTTGACGTCGGTGGCGATCACCAGCAAATCGGCCTCCAGTTGCGTGGCCAGCAAGGAGGAACACAAGTCTTTGTCGATCACCGCTTCAATGCCGCGCAGCTTGCCGTCTTCGCCATACATGGTTGGGATGCCGCCACCACCGGCGCAGATCACGATGGCTTTTTTCTCCAGCAGCCACTTGATCGGGCGAATTTCAAAGATGCGTTTGGGACGCGGGCTGGCGACCACGCGGCGGTATTTGTCGCCATCGGGCGCGATGGCCCAACCTTTTTCGGCGGCGAGCTTCTCGGCTTCGGCTTTGGCGTACACAGGGCCGATAGGCTTGGTGGGGTTCTGGAAGGCCGGGTCCTTGGCGTCGACTTCGACCTGGGTGAGCAGGGTGGCGAATGGCACTTCGAAGTCCAGCAGGTTGCCCAGTTCCTGTTCGATGATGTAGCCGATCATGCCCTCGGTCTCGGCGCCCAGCACGTCCAGTGGGTAAGGCGAGACGCTGGTGTAGGCCGCCGCCTGCAATGACAGCAGGCCGACTTGCGGGCCATTGCCGTGGGCGATCACCAACTCGTTGCCGGGGTGGATCTTGGCGATCTGTTCGGTGGCGATGCGGATATTGGCGCGTTGGTTGTCTGCGGTCATGGGTTCACCACGACGCAGGAGGGCGTTGCCGCCCAGGGCTACGACGATGCGCATACAGAATGTCCTTCTAAAATGATCGTTCCCACGCTCTGCGTGGGAATGCCCCACCGGACGCTCTGCGTCCGCTCTTGTGGCGCAGAGCGCCACTGGCTGCATTCCCACGCGGAGCGTGGGAACGATCAGAGTGGTGTTAGATATCCGCCAACGCCGACACCAGAATCGCCTTGATGGTATGCATGCGGTTTTCCGCCTGCTCGAAGGCAATATTGGCCGGCGACTCGAACACCTCTTCGGTCACTTCCACGCCATTGGCCAGGTGCGGATAGCGCGCCGCGATGTCCTTGCCGACCTTGGTTTCACTGTTGTGGAACGCCGGCAGGCAATGCATGAATTTCACCCGAGGGTTGCCCGAGGCTTTCATCATCTTGGCGTTGACCTGGTACGGCAGCAGTTGCTCGATGCGCTCGTCCCACGCTTCCACCGGTTCGCCCATGGACACCCAGATATCGGTGTGGATGAAGTCCACGCCCTTCACGGCTTCTTTCGGGTCTTCGGTGATGGTGATGCGTGCGCCGCTTTCCTCAGCAAAGGCCTGGCATTGCTTGATGAAATCTTCATGGGGCCACAGCGCTTTCGGCGCGCCGATGCGCACGTCCATGCCGAGCTTGGCGCCGATCATCAGCAGCGAGTTGCCCATGTTGTAGCGGGCGTCCCCGAGGTACGCGTAGCTGATGTCATGCAGCGGCTTGTCGCTGTGTTCGCGCATGGTCAAGGTGTCGGCGATCATCTGGGTCGGGTGGAATTCAGCGGTGAGGCCGTTGAACACCGGCACACCGGCGAACTTGGCCAGCTCTTCGACGATTTCCTGCTCAAAACCACGGTACTCGATGGCATCGAACATCCGGCCCAACACGCGGGCGGTGTCTTTCATGCTTTCTTTGTGGCCGATCTGCGACGACACCGGGTCGATATAGGTGACGTGGGCGCCTTGGTCATGGGCCGCGACTTCGAAGGCACAGCGAGTGCGGGTCGAGGTTTTTTCGAAGATCAGCGCGATGTTCTTGCCCTGCAAGTGCGGGCGCTCGGTGCCGGTGTATTTGGCGCGTTTGAGGTCGCGGGACAGGTCCAGCAGGTAATGCAGCTCGCGGGTAGTGTGGTGCATCAGCGACAGCAGGCTGCGGTTGCGCATATTGAAAGCCATGATGGAATCTCCTTAATAGTCGATAGGGTCGCGGATGATCGGGCAGGTCATGCAGTGGCCGCCGCCACGGCCACGGCCGAGTTCACCGGCGCTGATGGTGATCACTTCCACACCGGCCTTGCGCAGCAGGGTGTTGGTGTAGGTGTTGCGGTCGTAGCCAATCACCACGCCCGGTTCCACGGCCACCACGTTGTTGCCGTCATCCCATTGCTCGCGTTCGGCGGCGAAGCTGTTGCCGCCGGTCTCGACGACACGTAGCGCCTTGAGGTTGAGCGCTGCGGCCACGGTTTCGAGGAAGTTGGTTTTCTCGCGCTGGATGTCGATGCCGTGGGGCTTGCTCTCGTCAGGGCGCAGGGTGAACGGCACGATCTGGTTGACCACTTCGGGGAAGACGGTGACCAGGTCGCGGTCGCAGAAGCTGAACACGGTGTCCAGGTGCATCGCGGCGCGGGATTTGGGCAGGCCGGCAACGATGACGCGTTCCACGGCTTTGTTCTGGAACAGGTTGCGCGCCAGTTGGCCGATGGCCTGGTGGGAGGAGCGCTCACCCATGCCGATCAACACCACGCCATTTCCAATCGGCATCACGTCGCCGCCTTCCAGCGTCGCGGCGCCATGTTCCTGGTCGGGGTCGCCGTACCAGATCTGGAAGTCCGCGTTGGTGAACTCAGGGTGGAATTTATAGATGGCGCTGGTCAGCAGGGTTTCCTGGCGTCGCGCCGGCCAGTACATAGGGTTGAGCGTCACGCCGCCGTAGATCCAGCAGGTGGTGTCGCGGGTGAACTGGGTATTGGGCAGCGGCGGCAGGATGAAACTGGCGTGGCCGAGAAAATCGCGGAACATCTCGATGGTCTTGCCACCGAAGCTGCTCGGCAGGTCGTCGGCCGATACGCCGCCAATCAGGTATTCGCTGATTTTGCGCGGCTCCAGGCTGCGCAGCCACGAGCCGACTTCATCGACCAGGCCCAGGCCTACCGTGTTGGCGGTGATCTTGCGCTCCAGGATCCAGTCCAGCGCTTCGGGGTTGGCGACGATGTCGGTGAGCAGGTTGTGCATTTCCAGCACATCAATATCCCGCTCGCGCATCTTGGTCACGAAGTCGAAGTGGTCGCGCTTGGCCTGGGCCACCCACAGCACGTCATCGAACAGCAGCTCGTCGCAGTTGTTGGGGGTCAGCCGCTGGTGGGCCAAACCTGGGGAGCACACCATGACTTTGCGCAGTTTGCCGGCTTCGGAATGTACGCCGTACTTCACTTTTTCCGTGGTCATTACAGATCCTCCAGTGAACAACAATTACAGGGTCAGGAAGCCGTCGTAGAGCCCATAGGCCGCCACCAGGGCGCCAATGACCACTGCGGCGAAAATCAGCTTCTCGACGGGGGTGAAAATCGGTTTGCCCAGTTCACGCTTGGCCTTGGCGAACAGGATCGCGCCGGGGGCGTAGAGCAGGGCGGAGAGCAGCAGGTATTTGGTGCCGCCGGCATACAGCAGCCAGATCGCATAGATCAGGGCGATGGCGCCGATAAACAGGTCTTTCCTGCGCTCTTTGAGGGCGTTCTCGTAGGTCTCGCCGCGCACCGCCAGCAGCAGGGCGTAGGCCGCCGACCACAGGTAAGGCACCAGGATCATCGAGGTGGCGAGGTAGATCAGTGACAGGTAGGTGCTGGCGGAAAACAGCGTGATCACCAGGAATATCTGCACCATTGCGTTGGTCAGCCACAGTGCGTTGACGGGCACATGGTTGGCGTTTTCCTTGCGCAGGAACTCCGGCATGGTGTGGTCCTTGGCGGCGGCGAACATGATCTCCGCACACAGCAGCACCCAGGACAGCAGCGCGCCGAGCAGGGAGATGATCAAGCCCACGCTAATCAGCACCGCGCCCCAGTGGCCCACCACATGCTCCAGCACGGCGGCCATCGACGGGTTTTGCAGCTTGGCCAGTTCCGGCTGGGTCATGATCCCCAGGGACAGCACGTTCACCAGCATCAGGAACAGCAGCACAGTGATAAAGCCGATCACGGTGGCCTTGCCCACGTCACTGCGTTTCTCGGCACGGGACGAGAAGATGCTCGCGCCTTCGATGCCGATAAACACCCACACGGTGACCAGCATCATGTTGCGCACCTGGTTCATCACACTGCCCAGGTCCGGGTTTTTCACGCCCCAGATGTCGGCGGTGAAGATGTCCAGCTTGAACGCGAACAGCGCGATGAGCACGAACAGCAGCAGCGGCACCACCTTGGCGACGGTGGTCACCAGGTTGATGAACGCGGCTTCCTTGATCCCGCGCAGCACCAGGAAATGCACGGCCCACAACAGCACTGACGCAGCGATCACCGCCGTCGGGGTATTGCCCTCGCCAAAGACCGGGAAGAAATAGCCCAAGGTGCTGAACAGCAACACGAAGTAGCCGACGTTGCCCAGCCAGGCGCTGATCCAGTAACCCCAGGCAGATGAAAAACCCATGTAGTCGCCGAAACCGGCCTTGGCGTAGGCGTATACCCCGCCGTCGAGGTCAGGCTTGCGGTTGGCGAGGGTCTGGAACACGAAGGCGAGGGTCAGCATGCCGATGGCGGTAATTACCCAGCCGATCAACACTGCACCGACATCGGCGCTGGCGGCCATGTTTTGTGGCAATGAAAAGATACCACCGCCAATCATCGAGCCGACGACAAGTGCGACCAGGGCGCCTAGTCGAAGTTTTCCGGGAGTTTCAGACATTGCATGACTCCAATGCAGGAGAAGAGAGACCACAGAATAATTCCGTGCGCTAATCAAACAGCTGACTCAGATCACTTCATTGGCACATTCCATTGTGAATTAACGACTTAGGGTGAGGTTTTTGCGGGCGAACAAGTCCCGCAAAGGCGCTTGATAGAGCGCTCTTTGCTTTGCGGTTAATCATTTGGTCGAGGGCATGGGTGTTGACGCTAGTTCGTATTTGCGAATGTGCAAATTTTTTGTACGTTGTTTGACTATCGCTTCATAATTGACGTATTTAAATTCTAAATAAGCCTAAACTTCCTACCTTTACATATCCTTATGTTATGACAACGTCATTAATCTGAATTACTTATGTGCGCAGTTGTCGCCCAACCGTTTATTTCGAGGAAGCTGCATGACCCAACCCGCCCAGAAACTCCGGCTCAGTGCCCTGATCGCCCTGGTGGTGGGCTCGATGATTGGCGGCGGCATCTTTTCATTGCCGCAGAACATGGCCGCCCGTGCCGAAGTGGGCGCCATATTGATCGGCTGGGCGATCACCGCCATCGGCATGTTGACCCTGGCCTTTGTGTTCCAGACGTTGGCGAACCGTAAGCCCGAACTGGACTCCGGGGTGTATGCCTACGCCAAGGCGGGTTTTGGCGACTACATGGGCTTTTCATCCGCCTGGGGTTACTGGATCAGTGCGTGGATGGGCAATGTCGGTTATTTCGTCTTGCTATTCAGCACCCTTGGCTACTTTTTTCCGGCATTCGGCCAGGGCAATACACCGCTCGCCATCGGCTGCGCGTCGCTGTTGCTGTGGGCCGTGCATTTTCTGGTGATGCGCGGGATCAAAGAGGCAGCGTTCATCAACCAGGTGACGACGGTGGCGAAGATCGTGCCGCTGCTGATGTTTATCGTGATCGCCGGCGTTGCGTTCAAGGCGGATATTTTTACTCGCGATATCTGGGGCCTGGGCAATCCGCAAATGGGCAGCGTGGTCGAGCAGGTGCGCCATATGATGTTGGTCACGGTGTTCGTATTTATCGGGATCGAAGGCGCCAGTGTGTACTCGGCGCGGGCGCAGAAACGCTCGGACGTGGGGCGCGCCACGGTGATTGGTTTCGTGGGCGTGCTGGCCCTGTTGGTGCTGGTGAATGTGCTGTCCCTGGGCATCATGAGCCAACCGGAGCTGGCGCAATTGCAGAACCCGTCCCTGGCCGGTGTGTTGGAGCATATCGTCGGGCCTTGGGGCGCGGTATTGATCAGTATCGGCCTGGCGGTTTCGCTGCTCGGCGCGTTGCTCTCCTGGGCGCTGCTGTGCGCGGAAATCCTCTATGCCACCGCCCAGGACAAGACCATGCCGGCGTTCCTGAAGAAGGAAAACGCCAATCAGGTGCCGGTCAATGCCTTATGGCTGACCAACGTGATGATCCAGGCATTCCTGGTGATCACGCTGTTTTCCGCCAGCACCTACACCACCCTGATCTACCTGGCGTCCTCGATGATCCTGGTGCCTTACTTGTGGTCGGCGGCCTATGCGGTGCTGTTGAGCGCGCGCGGCGAAACCTATGCAGGCTGGCAGCGCCGGCGCATGAAAGATCTGCTGGTGGGGCTGGTTGCCCTCGGCTACGCGATTTGGCTGCTGTATGCGGGGGGCTTGAAGTATTTGCTGCTGTCGGCGTTGCTGTACGCACCGGGTGTGATCCTGTTTGCCCTGGCCAAGCGCGAGCAGGGCCAACCCTTGTTTACCACCGTGGAAAAAGGCATTTTCAGCGGCGTGATCGCGGGCGCCGGGTTAGCCGCGTATGGGCTGTATAGCGGGGTATTGTCACTGTGAGACTGGCGTATCAACCGCCCTACGACTGGGCGGCGATGCTGGGGTTCCTATCGGCGCGGGCGATTACCGGGTTGGAAGCCGTGGACGCCGGGGTGTATCGGCGCAGTATCAGTGTGGCGGGCCGACATGGCTGGGTCAGCCTCGAACCGGGCGTGGGGGATTGGCTGGAGGTGACGGTCGACTTTCCCGAGCCTGCAGCGATGCCTGAGATCGAGCGGCGCTTGCGCAGGATGTTTGATCTGGATGCGGTGCCTGAGGTGATCAACGCGCAATTGTCGCAAGACCCCCTGATGGCGCAACTGGTTGCGGCCCACCCTGGCCTACGGTTGCCAGGCACCTGGGACGGGTTGGAACTGGCGATTCGTGCAGTGCTGGGCCAGCAGATCACCGTGGTGGCGGCGATTCGCCTGGCGGGCAAGTTGGTGGCGCAGTATGGCCAGACCCTGCAAACCCCGCACGCCGGTATTACCCACCTGTTTCCGACACCTGAAGTGTTGGCTGCGGCGGACCTGACTACCCTGGGCATGCCAAAGGCGCGGGGCCGTACGTTGTCTGGTGTGGCCCAGGCGCTGTTGGATGACCCACAGCTTTTCGAACCCAAGGCTAGCCTCCAGGACGGCGTTGCAAGGCTAGTGGCATTGCCGGGGATTGGAGAGTGGACCGCGCAGTACATCGCCATGCGCCAGTTGCGCGAGGCGGATGCGTTTGCGTCGGGGGATATCGGGCTGATCAATGCTTTGGCGGCTTTGGAAGGTGGGCCGGTATCGGCGCGGCAGTTATTGGCGCGTGCCGAGGCGTGGCGGCCGTTGAGGGCGTATGCGGCGCAGCATTTGTGGACAACCCTGTAGGAGCGAGCTTGCTCGCGAAAAACCTGAGAACGCCGCTGTGTATCAGGTTTCCCGCGTTATCGTTGGCGACCTTCGCGAGCAAGCTCGCTCCTACAGGGTATTAGTCACCATTGCGGCCGGTGCGAGCCCAGTTCCACCGCCGGCAAATCCCACTGCAACGGCGTGCCACTGATGCTCAGCGGCGCCAGTAGCCGGTGGGCCTGGCCCCAGGCTGTCTGCTCCACCACCAGGCCTTGGTCATTGATGTCTTCTTCGCGCAATGCCGCTTGCTGTGGCACTTGCCCGGCCTCCACCAGCAACTTCGCCGTACGCGCCAACGACAAGCGCGCCGAACCGCCGCGTCCGGAGTCCAGGCGCTCGGCCAAAGCCCGGATCGCACTGGCGGCCATCAAATAGCCGGTGGCGTGATCCAGCGCCTGCACCGGCAGCGGCAGCGGTTTATCCGTCTGTTTCCAGGCCATGCCGGCCTCGGCAATCCCGCTGCTCATCTGCACCAGGCTGTCAAAGCCACGACGATTACGCCATGGGCCGCTCCAGCCGTAGGCGTTGAGGCTGACGTCGATCAGTCCGGGGGCGATGTGCTGACGTTCGCCAAGGGTATAACCGAGTTGCTCCAGGGCATCGGCGCGGTAACCGTGGAACAGGATGTCGGCGTCCTTGAGCAACGCTTCGAACACTTGCCGGTCGTCGTGGCTCGTTAGATCCAGGCGGGCGCAGCGTTTACCCAGGGTCATTTCCGGGACGACGCCAGGTTCGTTCCAGGTGGGCGAGTCGATGCGCAGTACGCTGGCACCCAAGCCGGCGAGGAAACGACTGGCCACCGGGCCGGCCAGCACCCGGGTCAAATCCAGCACCTTGATGCCGGCCAGTGGGCGCGCTGCGGAACCGAGCCAGGGTTTGTCGGTGCCGGGTTCGAAGACCTGACGCTGGATCAACGCTTCGGCGTTTACCGCCAAGCCTTGGGGATGCTGCTGCCAGGCTTGCCAGCTACGCATCTGCGCCGCACAACCGCCCGCATCGACAACCGCCTGTTCCAGTTCGGCGGCTTTCCAGGTCGCGACTCTACTCGCCATGGCTGCGCGATCAGCGGCAGGCCCCAATACCCGCTCGGCCGCTGCGCGGTGATGGGGCGCGTTGGTGTGCAGACGGATCCAGCCATCCACGCTGGCGTAATCACCCGCTACCGGGTCCCACAAAGGCGGCACTTGCCACCCCACGGGGCGAATCGACGAGGAGAACCACAACGAGGCCAGGCGCCGATCCACGCTGACGCTGGGCAGGCGCCCGGTTTGTTGCTCAATCAACTGGGCGACGGCCTGGCCCGCGGCGCCGATGCTGGCGGCCGCCAGGTCTGTCACGGCGAAGGTCGAGGGCAAGGCGCCGGCCTGGGTCTGGGGCAGTGGGGCGTGCGGTAAAGCGAGTGCGGCTTGGATGGGAGTCAGCAGGTCTGTCATCAAAGGCCCTCCGTAAGAGAAGGGCCACTATAGAAGATCATCCCACCGGTGTGGCAACCCCAGGGATCAAGGGCAGTTCGATGCTGGCGATAAAGCCGCCATCGGGATGGTTGGCCAGGATCAGGTTACCGCCATGGCGCTCGGCGGCGCGACGGGCGATGGCCAGGCCCAGGCCATGGCCTTGGGCGGTCTGGCCTGGCGCCCGGTAGAACGGCTCGCCCAATTGGCTCAGGTGCTCGGCTTCAACGCCGGGGCCGTGGTCGCGTACGCTGATCAGAATGCGCCCGCCTTGATGCTGGGCCTGCAATTCAATCGGTTCGCCCACCGGGTTGAAGCGCTGGGCATTGCGCAGCAGGTTGTCCACGGCGCGTTCGATCATGGTCGGCCAGCCTTTAAGCTGCAAGTCATTGGCAGTCGTCAGTTGCACCACTTGCTCGGGGGCACTGAGTTGGGCGTCCTTTTGCAGCGTTTTAAGCAACGGGGTGAGGTCGATGTCTTCGGCGCTGGCGTTGTCGGCGTCGACCCGCGCCAATACCAGGATCTCGCTGATCAAGGCCTCCAGTCGATCGCATTCGCGGGTCAGGCGCGGCCAGAGTTTTTCCCGTTCTTCGGGGCTGGCGCGTTCGGCCAGGGCCAGGGCGATACGCAAGCGCGCCAACGGCGAGCGCAGTTCGTGGGACACGTCGCGCAGCAACTGGCGCTGGCTGCCGATCAGGCTTTGCAGGCGTGCGCCCATGCGGTTGAAGTCGTTGGCCAGCACGCCGAATTCATCGCGCCTGTTGGCCAGTTGCGCCAGGCTGTTCTGTTGATAAGTGGTTTGCCCCAGATCATGCACCGCGCCGCGCAAACGGCTGAGTGGGCGGGTGATGGACAAGGTCACCAGCAGGCTGAACAGGGTCAGCACCACCAGGGTAATCGCCAATGCACTGAGCGGCCACAGCAGGCTGCTGCGGTGCCAGGCGTCCAGCTCCGGGTGAGGAATACGGTAGATCAGCAGGTAGGTATCGCCGGTTTTGGCGCTGGTGTATTCGGCGGTCAGGCGTCGCCACGGCAGGTGGCCGTCCTGGCTGTCGTTCTGGCGGGCTTCGAAGGCGGCGGCGCGGCGCGGGAAGGTACCGCGCACCACTGGCTCGCCGCTTTCGTTAAGCACTTGCACGTCGATGTGGTACTGGCGCTTGCGCTGCTGCAGCAACTCCTGGGCGGCGTCTTCGCCCTGGGTTTCGTAGAGCTGCGTCCACTCTTGGGCCAGGTTGTTGAGGCCAGGGTGGCGGCTGAGAATCCAGGCATCCTGGTTGAGCATGTGCCCAAGCAGGATCGACAAACCGGCAACCAGGGCGATGGCCAGCCAGAAACTCGCCAGGATACGCCAGAACAATGAACGCACAGGAAACCCTCAAACAGGAAAAGCCCAGCGGCGCGAACCACTGGGCTGGGGTGAAGCTAGGCCATTATTGCGCTTTTTGCGCTTGCTGGGCTTTCCAGGCCTGGAACTCTTTCCATTCGGCGCGGCGTTCGGCTTGTTTCTTGACGATTTCGTCGTACTTCTTCTGCTGGTCGGGCTTGAGCACGGCACGGATATCGGTCTGGGTTTTCTGCTTGCCGGCGGCGATTTCGTCCTGCATCGCCTTCTGGTCAGCGGCTGGCAGTTTGTCCAGGTACTTTTTGACCAGGTCTTTGCGGGCGTGCCATTGGTCACCCATCAGCTTGCGGATCTGCTCGCGCTGTTCCTTGCTCAAGTCCAGCTGGCTGAACGGGCCGCCTTTGCCACGCGGACCGTGTTCACCGTGGCCTGGGCCGCCCATCATGTGGTTTTCAGGACCACCCATCGGGCCTGGGCCTTCCGGCATTGCCATGGCAACGGTGGGCAGGGCAGTGGCGAACATCAAAGCGATAAGGGTCTTGCGCATGGTGATTCTCCTGTCTCTATTCCGGTGAGTCCGGATGTGAGTAGGTTACGCAGAGCAAGGTCAGCGGCGGTCAGGGGAGGGTAAAGCTTCGGTAAAGACGGGTTTGATAGGAACTGACAAAACCCTCGAGGCTGATGAGAACGCGGGTGGGAGCTGGTTTGCCTGCGATAGCGGTGTGTCAGTCACCCTCATGCTAACTGGCCCACCACTATCGCAGGCAAGCCAGCTCCCACGGGTTGAGCGTGATGTTTAGAGGCTGTAGTAGTAACCACGACTACGCAGCGCCACGATCCGTGGCCGGCCATCGGGGTGTGGGCCGATCTTTTTACGCAGGTTGCTGACGTGCATATCCAGGCTGCGGTCATACAGGGTCAGCTTGCGGCCCAGGGCGATCTGCGCCAGTTCCTGTTTATCCAGGGGCTCGCCGGGCTGACGCAGCAATGCTTCGAGCAGGCGGCTTTCGGAGACGGTGAGGGCAAACTCCTGTTCATCGATGCTGACCACGCCGCGCACCGGGCTGAAGCACAGGTCGCCCAGTTCCAGCTGGGTCGATACCGCGGCCGGGTGGCTACGGCGTAACACGGCGCGCAGGCGCGCCGTCAGCTCGCGTGGGTCGCAAGGCTTGGCCAGGTAGTCGTCGGCGCCCAGTTCCAGGCCGAGGATGCGGTCCAGGGGTTCGCCCCGGGCCGAGAGCATCAGCACCGGCAGCTCCGGGTGGTCGTTGCGCAATTGCTTGAGCAGCTCCAGGCCGCTGCCGTCGGGCAGCATAACATCCAGTACGACGGCCGCCGGCGCACTGTCGGCCAGGGCTTTTCGGGCACTCAGGCCGTCATGGCAGGCGCGTACCTGGAAACCTTCCTGGCTCAACCAACTGGTCAGCAGCTCACAGAGCTCCTGGTCATCATCTATCAGTAACAGCTCGCTCATGACTCACTCAATTTAGCCATTGTCGGCGGCGAAGGCCCCACCGGTGACGCCGTGAGCCATTAGGAGTGCGCCGAAACGATTAGGTTCGACGCAGCCAGGCTCAAGGCAAGACTTGCTTGAACGGCTTGACCACTACATCGGCGTAGACGCCTGCTGCGACATAAGGGTCAGCCTTGGCCCAGGCCTGGGCGTCGGCCAGGGAGGCGAACTCGGCGACGATCAGGCTTCCGCTGAAACCCGCGTCGCCTGGGTCGTTGCTGTCGACGGCCGGGTGCGGGCCGGCCAGTACCATGCGGCCTTCGGCTTGCAGCTGTTTGAGGCGCTCGACGTGGGCCGGGCGTACGCTCAGGCGTTTTTCCAGGGAGTTGGCAACGTCGGTGGCAATGATGGCGTAGAGCATGTCAGTCCTCGGTTTTCGGTGTGGTGTCATGCAGGTGGCGTGACAGGTAGATGCCCTGGCCGATCAAAAACAATACGGTCATGCCCAGGCTGCCAAACACTTTGAAGTCGACCCAGTAGTCCTGGAAGGTGAAGGCCACGAACAGGTTGGCGGCGCCGCAGAACAGGAAGAACACGATCCAGGCCACGTTCAAGCGCCCCCACACCGGCTCCGGCAAGGTCAGCGCATGGCCCATGATCCGCTTGATCAGCAGGCGGTCACCGATGAAGTGGCTGCCGATAAACACCAGGGCGAACAGCCAGTTGACCACCGGGGCTTTCCATTTAAGGAAGGTTTCGCTGTGGAAGGCCAGGGTCAGGCCGCCGAACACCAGGCAGGCGACGAGGGTGAGCCATTGGCTTTTTTCCAGCTTGCGCTGCGAGATGAAGATGGCGCCGTACACTACGATAGAGCTGATGATCAGTACGGCAGTGGCACTGTAGATGCCCCCGAACGACAGCTCGTGGCCGGCGATTTCGATGACCCTGGGGTCGAGTTTGGTAACGATGAAAAACAGCAACAGCGGGATGAAGTCGATGAATTGTTTCACAGTAAGAGCCAGAAGCTGGATGTGTCGGCATAATAACAAACATCCTTGGTTGCGATAGCGCCAGCTGACTTGAGGTTACACACCCCCGTGAATGTTGATTTGCACTGCCACAGCACGGCCTCCGACGGCGCCCTGGCGCCCGCGGTACTGGTTGCGCGTGCGTTTGAAAAAGGCGTGCGAGTTTTGGCATTGACCGACCATGACACCCTTGAAGGCCTCGACGAAGCCCGCCAGGCCGCGCACTCCCTGGGTATGCAGCTGGTCAACGGCGTGGAATTGTCCTGCACCTGGGGCGGCGCCACCATCCACGTGCTGGGCTACGGTTTTGATCAAAAGGCCCCGCCCTTGGTGGCGGCGATTGCCCAATTGCACGATGGCCGCTGGCTGCGGTCCGAAGAAATAAGCCGCAAGCTCAGCCTTAAAGGCATGCCAGGTGCCCTCGACGGTGCCCGTGCTATCCAGCAGGAATTGGGCGACAGCGGCAACGCACCGGCCCGTCCGCACTTTGCCGACTGGATGGTGCGTGAAGGCTATGTGAAGGATCGCGCCGAGGCCTTTCGCAAATGGCTGGGCGCCGGCAAGTTGGGCGATGTGAAGCTGCACTGGCCAACCCTGGAAGACACCGTCCAGACCCTGCGGGCCTCCGGGGCCTGGGTGAGCCTGGCGCATCCCTGGCATTACGATTTCACCCGCAGCAAGCGCCGCAAGCTGATCAGCGACTATATTGGAGCGGGTGGCCACGCCATCGAGGTTGTCAACGGGCATCAACCCGCCGAACAGGTCGGCAGCCTGGCGATCCTCGCCCGCGAATTTGGTCTGCTGGTCAGTGCCGGCAGTGATTTTCATGGCCCAGGCGGCTGGTCCGAGATTGGCGAATATCGCCAGGTCCCGGAAGATCTGCCGCTGTTGTGGGGGCGATTCAAGCATGACCCCATTATTGCCACCGTCTGAACAGGTAGAGCACGTGAGCCAATTCTTCCAGATTCATCCGGAAAACCCTCAGGCGCGCCTGATCAAACAGGCCGTGGAAATCATCCGTGCCGGCGGCGTGGTGATCTATCCGACTGATTCGTCCTACGCCATTGGCTGCCAGATCGGCGACAAGGGCGCGGTGGAGCGAGTAAGACGCCTGCGCCAGCTGGACGACAAGCACAACTTTGCGCTGATCTGCAGCGACTTGTCCCAGCTCGGGCTGTTCGCCAAGGTCGACACCGGCACCTTCCGCCTGCTCAAGGCCCACACGCCGGGGCCCTACACCTTCATCCTCAACGCCACCCGCGAAGTGCCGCGCCTGTTGCTGCACCCGAAGAAGCGCACCATTGGCCTGCGCGTGCCGGAACACCCGATTGCCCTGGCGCTGCTGGCCGAATTGGGCGAACCGCTGATGAGCGTGTCGTTGATCCTGCCCGGCGAAACCGAGCCGTTGTACGACCCTTACGAAATGCGCCGTTTGCTGGAAAAGCACGTCGACCTGATCATCGACGGCGGCTACGGTGGCAACAAGGCCTCCACGGTGATCAACCTGGCCGATGGCGAACCAGAAGTGGTGCGTGTGGGTTGTGGCGATCCGGCTCCGTTCATGGTCGAGGCCTGAATGTCAGCCGTGGAAGCCGCTGATCCCCAGGCTGGCGCCCAGCAGGAACTGCCGTTTGCCATGGTGTATGGCCAGGCGGTCATGGAAATGCCCCTGGACCTGTACATCCCGCCGGACGCCCTGGAGGTGTTCCTTGAAGCCTTCGAAGGCCCGCTGGACTTGCTGCTGTACCTGATCCGCAAGCAGAACATCAACATCCTCGACATTCCGGTGGCAGAAATCACCCGCCAGTACATGGGCTATGTCGAGCTGATGCAGTCGGTGCGCCTGGAACTGGCCGCCGAGTACCTGGTGATGGCGGCCATGCTCGCCGAGATCAAGTCGCGCATGCTGTTGCCGCGCTCGGAGACGGTGGAAGCCGAAGAGGATGACCCGCGCGCCGAGCTGATCCGCCGCCTGCAGGAGTACGAACGCTTCAAGGCCGCCGCCGAAGGCATCGACGGCCTGAGCCGTGTGGGCCGTGATGTGGTGGTGCCCAAGCTCGACGCTCCCGAGGCGCGCGCGCGCAAGTTGCTGCCGGACGTGAGTCTGGAAGAATTGCTGATGTCCATGGCCGAAGTACTGCGCCGTGGCGATATGTTCGAGAGCCACCAGGTCAGCCGTGAAGCGCTGTCCACCCGCGAGCGCATGAGCGATGTGCTGGAACGTCTCAAGGGAGGTGGGTTTGTGCCCTTTGTCGAGTTGTTTACTGCCGAAGAGGGCCGACTGGGCGTGGTGGTGACCTTTATGGCGATCCTTGAGCTGGTGAAGGAGTCCTTGGTCGAGCTGGTGCAGAATGAGCCTTTTGCGGCTATCCACGTGCGGGCGCGAGCCGAATAACGAGCTGAATCGATGAATCTGACTGAACCCCGCGAACTGGCCCCTTTGCTGGAGGCCTTTCTCCTGGCCTCGGGCAAACCGCAATCTCTGGAGCGCCTGTTCGAACTCTTTGAAGAGGCCGAACGCCCGGAGCCGCCGGTCTTCAAGAAGGCCTTGGAGATCCTGCGCAAATCCTGCGAGGGCCGTGCCTTTGAACTGCGTGAAGTGGCGTCGGGTTACCGCCTGCAGATCCGTGAGAAGTTTTCACCGTGGGTCGGGCGTTTGTGGGAAGAACGCCCGCAGCGCTACTCCCGGGCGATGCTGGAGACCATGGCGCTGATCGCCTATCGCCAGCCCATCACCCGAGGCGAGATCGAAGATGTGCGTGGTGTGGCGGTCAACAGCCATATCGTCAAGACCCTGCTGGAACGTGAGTGGATCCGCATTGTTGGCTACCGCGATGTGCCGGGCAAACCAGCCATGTTCGCCACCACCAAGGTGTTCCTCGATCATTTCAACCTGAAAAACCTCGACGACCTGCCACCCCTGGCCGAGCTGCGCGAAATGGAGGCCGAGCCGGTGCTCGACTTCGACGACGCGCCGGTGCCGCAAAGCCTGCAGGAACTGGCCGACGCCAGCGCCGAGCCGGAGGAGCCCAAGGACGAAACCAGTTTCCATACGTTGTTGCTGGAGCTGGACGACATGGAGCAGGGGATCAAGACAGACTTCGACGATTTGCTGCGTGATGGTGCGGCGGAGCCAGAAACCCAGGTGAACGTTGAATCCGAGCCTGAGGTCGAAGCCGAAGACGATGTGCTTGGCGTGGCCCAAGCCCGGGAAAAGCTCCTGGCCGCCGTCGCCGCCCTCGAACAGCCGCCCCTGAGTGACGAAGAAGACGAAGCCCGGGCGCTGGCCGAGGCCATCGAGAACGAGCGCCGCCAGCTCGAAGACTGACCGGCTCTGACTTTCACTGCGCAACCCATGTGTGAGCTGGCTTGCCTGCGATGCAGACGCCTCGGTCTCCCAGATGCAAGGAGGTGATGCCATCGCAGGCAAGCCAGCTCCCACAGAGGATCGACCATGAGTGCCATGAAAGACCCGTGCATCAGCATCTGCAAATTCAACGATGACATCTGCGTCGGCTGTGGCCGCAGCAAGCGTGAAATCCGTGCCTGGAAGAAACTCGATAAAGCCGACAAGCGCACGGTGCTGGCCGAAGCCGAGCTGCGATTGCTGGCCCTGGGGGCCACCGGTCGGCGGAAAAGCAAATGAGCTGGGCGTTATCGACTAGTCTGTGATGCGCAACACGCGCCATGCGCGTATGATTCGCGACCCCTTGCCGACCTATTCGGCCAAGGCCCCGCTTTCAATACCCTCAGGCCACGCCTGAATCGACCCACCGGGAGGTGCTTACGATGAATGACCAAGACCAGAAAGACCAGGAAATCGGCCCAGCAGGCGAAAAGCTGCAAAAAGT
The DNA here is from genome assembly GCF_052046095.1 of Pseudomonas sp. 22072. Classification (NCBI taxonomy): domain Bacteria; kingdom Pseudomonadati; phylum Pseudomonadota; class Gammaproteobacteria; order Pseudomonadales; family Pseudomonadaceae; genus Pseudomonas; species Pseudomonas sp. 22072. The sequence continues at coordinate 1,309 of NZ_JBQEQE010000031.1, read as the reverse complement.
GCTGGCGCGTATCGGCGTGGGCTCGCGCCGCGACGTCGAAGCCTGGATCACCCAGAAGCGCATCAAGGTCAACGGCGTCGAGGCAGCCCTCGGCCAGCGCGTCGACCTGCACGATGCAATCACCATTGATGGCAAGGTCATCAAGCGTGAAGAGGCCGCCGAATCGGTGCGCCGCGTGATCATGTACAACAAGCCCGACGGCGAGATCTGCACCCGTGACGACCCGGAAGGCCGTCCGACCGTGTTCGACAAGATGCCCAAGCCTAAAGAAGGCCGCTGGATCAACATCGGTCGCCTGGACATCAACACCACCGGCTTGCTGATGTTCACCACTGACGGTGAGTTGGCCAACCGCCTGATGCACCCGTCCTACGAGATGGACCGTGAATACGCCGTGCGTGTACGTGGTGAAGTCGATGACGAGATGATCGAACGCCTCAAGGCGGGCGTGGTGCTCGAAGACGGCCCGGCCAAGTTCACCGACATCAAGCAGGCGCCGGGTGGCGAAGGTTTCAACCACTGGTACCACTGCGTGGTGATGGAAGGCCGTAACCGTGAAGTGCGTCGCCTGTGGGAGTCCCAGGGCCTGGTGGTCAGCCGCCTCAAGCGCGTGCGTTTTGGTCCGGTGTTCCTGAACTCCGACCTGCCGATGGGCCGCTGGCGCGAAATGAGCCAGTACGAAGTCGATATCCTCAGCGCCGAAGTGGGCCTGACGCCGGTTGCCATGCCGCAGATGAACGCCAAGAGCAAAGACAAGCTTGAGCGTATGCAGCGCAAATCGTCGCGCCCAGTACCACGTACCGAACGTGTTGCTCGCACCCTGCGCCCTGCGCTGGATGCACCGGCCACCGGCGGTCGTATCTCGCGTCAGCCGCACATTGAAGGTGAACGCCGCCCCACCACACCATCGCGTCAAGAAGGTGAGCGTGCGCCACGTACGCCGCGTCCTGCTCCGGCGGGTGGTCGCAGCAACCGTGGTGAAGCGGATCGCCCGGCCGACAACGCCAGCACCAAGCGTCCAGCCAAGCCAGCGGCGAACAAGCGCCCTGGCCCGAAACTGGTCGCGGACGAGCCTTCGGGCAAGCGCCGTGGCGCACCGGCCGGTTCCGGTCAGCGTCCTGGTTTTGGCCGCAAGAAGCCGCAGTGATGCGCTAAGTGCTGCGCGAAAACGCCAACCCTAGGGTTGGCGTTTTTTTTGCGATCTACATTCGGAATGCAATCAACTGTGGCAGCTGGCTTGCCTGTGATAGCGGTGGGCAAGCCCTAATGCCAGTCAGTTAAGACAGAATCGGCAACTGTGGCGAGGGAG
>NZ_JBQEQE010000030.1:0-56911 GCF_052046095.1 Pseudomonas sp. 22072 | reverse complement strand
TCATTGTTTACCAAGGAGTTTTCCGTTTCGACTGCGCCGGAAGTGGGGCGAATTATAGGCTTCCAGAATCTGCCGTCAACCTTCTTTTTCACATTTCTGTCATATAAGTCAAAAAAGCCCCAATAATGCAAAGGCCGGCCCCAAGGGGCCGGCCTTTTACCTACCGAGCCTTACAGGCTAGGGAAGGCGAATTGCGACGCTTCATGGCTGGCCCGTTGCGGCCAACGCTGGGTGATTGCCTTGCGACGGGTATAGAAACGCACCCCGTCCGGCCCATAGGCATGCAAGTCGCCAAACAGCGAACGCTTCCAGCCACCAAAGCTGTGATACGCAACCGGCACCGGCAGCGGCACGTTCACCCCCACCATGCCGACTTCAATCTCATCACAGAACAGGCGCGCCGCTTCACCGTCACGGGTGAAGATACAAGTACCGTTGCCGTATTCATGATCGTTGATCAGCTGCATCGCCGCTTCCAGGCTATCCACCCGCACTACGCACAGCACCGGCCCAAAGATCTCTTCTTTATAGATACGCATCTCAGGGGTGACGCGGTCAAACAAGCTGCCACCGAGGAAAAAACCTTGCTCATGCCCTGCAACACTCAAGCCACGGCCGTCAACGACCAGCTCAGCCCCCGCCGACACACCGTCCTCTATATAGCCACTGACTTTATCTCGCGCCTGCCCCGTCACCAACGGGCCCATATCCAGCCCGCAAGAAGTGCCCGCACCAATCTTCAACGCCTTGACCTGAGACGCCAGCTTGGCGATCAACGCATCCGCTACCTGGTCGCCCACGCACACAGCCACCGAGATCGCCATGCAACGCTCACCGCAGGAACCATAAGCCGCGCCCATCAGGGCACTCACAGCGTTATCCAGGTCTGCATCCGGCATCAGCACCGCGTGATTCTTCGCCCCACCCAGCGCCTGCACGCGCTTGCCGCGTTTGGTCGCTTCGGAATAGATGTACTCGGCAATCGGCGTCGAACCTACAAAGCTCAAGGCTTTGACTTCCGGCGCTTCGATCAATGCGTCCACCGCGCCCTTGTCGCCATGCACCACGCTGAGCACGCCTTTGGGCAATCCGGCTTCCTGCAACAGCTGCGCGATCAACAGCGTCGAACTCGGGTCGCGCTCTGAAGGTTTAAGGATGAAACAGTTACCGCAGACAATCGCCAGCGGGTACATCCACAACGGCACCATCGCCGGGAAGTTGAACGGGGTGATACCCGCCACTACGCCCAACGGCTGGAAGTCCGACCACGCATCAATGTTCGGCCCTACGTTGCGGCTGTATTCACCCTTGAGAATCTCCGGCGCCGAGCACGCGTACTCCACGTTCTCAATCCCACGCTTGAGTTCACCCGCGGCGTCTTCCAGGGTCTTGCCATGTTCTTCGCTGATCAACTGCGAGATCCGTGCTTCGTTCTGCTCCAGCAGTTGCTTGAAACGAAACATCACTTGGGCACGCTTGGCCGGCGGCGTATTGCGCCAAGCCGGAAACGCCGCCTTGGCTGAGTCAATCGCCTGTTGAATGGTTTCACGACTGGCCAAAGGCACCTGGTGAATCACCTGCCCGGTAGACGGGTTATAGACGTCGGCACTACGACCGCTGTCGTTGACCAGTTCACCGTTGATCAAATGCTGGATAAGGCTCATGCAGGGCTCCTGAAAAATTGTTCTATATAGAAGGAGAAATCAGTCGATCTTGTTCAGCACTTCGCCGACCGCGTCAAACAGACGGTCCAGGTCCTGCGGCTTGCTGTTGAAGGTTGGCCCGAACTGCAGGGTGTCGCCGCCAAAACGCACATAGAAACCGGCCTTCCACAACGCCATGCCGGCCTCGAATGGACGCACGATGGCATCTCCATCACGTGGGGAAATCTGAATCGCACCGGCCAGGCCGTAGTTGCGAATGTCGATCACATTCTTGCTGCCCTTCAAACCGTGCAGCGCATTCTCAAAGTGCGGCGCGACTTCGGCTACGCTCTGCACCAGGTTTTCTTTCTGCAACAGGTCCAATGCCGCCAAGCCCGCCGCGCAAGCTACCGGGTGCGCCGAGTAGGTGTAGCCGTGGGGGAATTCCACTGCGTATTCCGGCGTCGCCTGGTTCATGAAGGTCTGGTAGATCTCGCTGCTGGCAATCACCGCGCCCATCGGAATCGCGCCGTTGGTGACTTGCTTGGCAATGCACATCAGGTCCGGGGTCACGCCGAAGCTGTCGGCACCGAACATCGAGCCGGTGCGGCCAAAGCCCGTGATCACTTCGTCGAACACCAACAGGATATTGTGCTGGTCGCAAATTTCGCGCAGACGCTTGAGATACCCCTGCGGTGGCACCAATACCCCAGCGGAACCGGCCATAGGCTCGACAAATACGGCCGCAATGTTCGACGCGTCATGCAGCTCGATCAACTTGAGCAACTCATCGGCCAGCGCGATGCCGCCCAGCTCCGGCATACCCCGGGAGAAAGCGTTGCTGGCCAGCAAGGTGTGAGGCAGATGGTCAACATCCATCATCGCCTGGCCAAACAGCTTACGGTTACCGTTCACACCGCCCAGGCTGGTACCGGCAATGTTAACGCCGTGGTAACCACGGGCGCGACCAATCATCTTGGTCTTCGTGGCCTGGCCTTTCAGGCGCCAGTAGGCCCGCACCATCTTCACCGCCGTATCGGCACATTCAGAGCCCGAATCGGTGAAGAACACATGATTCAGGTTGCCTGGGGTCAGGTCGGTGATTTTTTCCGCCAACTGGAAGGACAACGGATGACCGTACTGGAAGCCTGGAGAGTAGTCCAAGGTGCCCAATTGCTTGGCGACCGCTTCCTGGATTTCCTTGCGCGTATGCCCGGCGCCACAGGTCCAAAGGCCCGACAACGAATCATAGACCTTGCGCCCCTTGTCATCGGTCAACCAGCTACCTTCGGCGGCCACGATCAGGCGTGGATCGCGCTGGAAGTTGCGGTTGGCGGTGTAAGGCATCCAGTGCGCATCCAGCTTCAATTGGCTGGCCAGGGACGATGGGGCGTTTTCGGGCATGTTCATCAGCAAAACCTCGCAGGGCAAAAGGCAGCGTCGGGATTGAAAAAGCGTTGTTGCAGCTAAATTGCCACGGGGATAAAGTCGGTGAAATCCAACTCTTCTAACCTTCAGTCAGGACTTCACTAAACTATGAGCAGCCGTCGTCCCGACCCTTTGGCCCAAGTCAGTGACTTCGATATTCGCCTGCTGCGCATCTTTCGCAGCGTAGTGGAGTGCGGCGGCTTCTCGGCAGCGGAAACCGTTCTCGGCATCGGGCGCTCGGCCATCAGCCAGCAGATGAGCGACCTTGAGCAACGACTCGGGCTACGGCTCTGCCAACGCGGCCGCGCCGGTTTTTCCCTGACGGAAGAAGGCCGCGAGGTCTATCAATCTGCCCTGCAACTGCTGAGTGCCCTGGAAAGTTTTCGCACCGAGGTCAACGGCCTGCACCAACATTTGCGCGGCGAGTTGATCATTGGCCTCACCGATAACCTTGTCACTCTGCCCCATATGCGCATCACCCACGCATTGGCGCAGTTGAAAGAACGCGGCCCGGACGTGCAGATCCAGATCCGCATGATCGCCCCCAATGAAGTGGAGCAAGGCGTACTCGACGGTCGCCTGCACGTCGGTGTGGTGCCCCAGGCCAGCGCACTGTCGGGCCTGGAATACCAGCCGTTGTACAGCGAACGTTCCTTGCTCTATTGCGCGGTCGGCCACCCGCTGTTTTACGCCGACAACAAGCAACTCGACGACGAGCGCGTCGACAGCCAGGACGCCATCGCCCCCACCTTCCGCTTACCTGCGGAAATCCAGGCCCATTACCAGGCGCTCAACTGCACCGCCAGTGCGTCAGACCGTGAAGGCATGGCGTTCCTGATCCTCACCGGGCGTTATATCGGCTACCTGCCCGATCACTACGCCAGCCTGTGGGTACAACAAGGCCGACTGCGTGCGCTGAAACCGGCTACACGTTTTTACGATTTGAGCCTGGCATCGGTCACGCGCAAGGGCCGTCGCCCTCATTTGGTGCTGGAAAGTTTCCTGGAAAGCCTGGCCGCCACCCGCTGATTCGGGCCTCGCGCAAAAAGCTGAGCATATGGACAGCTTTTTGCAAGGACTCAAGGACCTTGAACCGTCCGCCTTGAGTTGACCCGCCATGCCCCCAGAATCCTCCAGCCCCAGCGACCTGATCTACGGCCTCAACGACCGGCCGAAACCACTGCCCGCTTTCCTCGCGGCGCTGCAACATGTATTGGCGGCGTTCGTCGGCATCATCACGCCGCCTCTGATTATTGGCTCCACCCTCGGCCTCACCGCCCACTTGCCCTACCTGATCAGCATGGCGTTGATGGTTTCCGGCGTAGGCACCTTCATCCAGGCACGCAGGCCGTTTGGTATCGGTGCCGGCATGATCTGCCTGCAAGGCACCAGCTTTGCGTTTCTCGGCGCGGTGTTGTCTGCAGGCTTTCTGGTGAAACAACGCGGCGGCAGTCCGGAAGACATTCTGGCGATGATTTTCGGCGTGTGCTTCTTTGGCGCGGCGGTACAGATTGTATTGAGCCGCTTTATCGGCCAGCTGCGCCGCGTGATCACACCGCTGGTGACCGGCATTGTGATTACGCTGATCGGCATCAGCCTGATCAAAGTGGGTATCACCGACCTCGGCGGCGGTTTCAATGCACCGGACTTCGGCGCCCCCGCCAACCTGGCGCTGGGCCTGTTCGTGGTTTTGACGATCATCCTGCTCAACCGCTCGAACACGCCCTGGGTACGCCTGTCGGCCATCATCATCGGCCTGGCCCTGGGCAGCCTCGCGGCGTGGTTCAGCGGTAAACTTGTTCCCCAGGCTTTGCCTGACCTGCCATTGGTCAGCCTGCCTACACCATTCCGCTTTGGTTTCAACTTCGACTGGAGCGCCTTCCTGCCGATTGCGCTGATTTATCTGATCAGCAGCATCGAAACCGTCGGCGACCTCACCGCCAATTGCATGATTGCCCGCCAGCCTATCAGCGGCCCTTCTTATATAAGCCGGCTCAAGGGCGGCGTCCTCGGCGATGGGGTGAGCTGCATGATCGCCGCCACTTTCAGCGCTTTCCCCAACACCACGTTTGCGCAGAACAATGGTGTGATCCAGCTCACCGGCGTGGCCAGCCGTTACGTCGGTTTATACATCGGCGTGTTGCTGTTCTGTCTGGGCCTGTTTCCGCTGATTGGCGCCGTGCTGCAGCAAATCCCCAAGCCGGTGCTGGGCGGCGCGACCCTGGTGATGTTCGGCAGTGTGGCCGCGGCCGGCGTGCGCATTCTCGCCCAGGCACCGCTGGATCGACGCAGCATGCTGATTATCGCCACCTCGTTCGGTGTTGGCCTGGGTATCGCCGCGCAACCTAACCTGCTGCACCTGATGCCGACACTGGTGCAGAACCTGTTCGACTCCGCCATCACCAGCGGCGGTATCACCGCCATCCTCCTGTGCCTGTTACTGCCGGAGGCCAAGGCAAGTACCACCGCCGCAAACCACACCCCGGAACGCGACAGCCTGGAACCGCTTTGACGGTTTTATTGCATCAGGACTTGTCTGAGGCTTGAGGGTGGGTTATCTGTGCACACGTCGTCTCTATCGATCAGCACGGAAACCTCCATGAGCCTCGAAGTTCCTGCCCACAGCAACCACGGCGGTAAACCCGCCAGCCGCATTCGGCAAAAGAATGAACAAGCGATTCTCCAGGCTGCTGAAGATGAATTCGCGCGCCATGGCTACAAAGGCACCAGCATGAACACCATCGCTGCCAGCGCCGGGCTGCCCAAGGCCAACTTGCACTATTACTTCACCAACAAGCTGGGCCTGTACATCGCAGTGCTGAGCAACATCCTCGAACTCTGGGACAGCACCTTCAACGCGCTGACCGCCGAGGATGACCCAGCCGTGGCGCTCGCTCGTTACATCCGCACCAAGATGGAATTCTCGCGCCGCCAACCCCAAGCCTCGCGGATCTTCGCCATGGAGATCATCAGCGGTGGCGAATGCCTCACGGAATATTTCGGCCAGGACTATCGGGCCTGGTTCAGTGGCCGTGCCGCAGTGTTCCAGGCGTGGATCGACGCCGGCAAAATGGACCCCGTCGACCCCGTGCATCTGATCTTCCTGCTGTGGGGCAGCACCCAGCACTACGCTGACTTCGCCACCCAGATCTGCCGCGTCACCGGTCGCACCAAGCTGACCAAGCAGGACATGGAAGATGCCGGCACCAACCTGATCCATATCATTCTCAAAGGCTGCGGCATCAAGCCAGCCCTATAAACGAAGCGATTTATGTCTTTTACGCTCACCGGTTTTTGCGAGTTTCGTGAAGAAATACGCAAGAGCCGCTTTATCACCTTGGCGGCGCCGATTACCAGCCCGCAGGACGCCCAAGCGTTTTTCGAGCAACACAGCGACCTGAACGCCACGCACAACTGCTGGGCCTGGAAGCTGGGCGATCAATACCGCAGCAGCGATGACGGCGAACCCGGTGGCACCGCCGGGCGCCCGATCCTTGCGGCCATCGAGGCCCAGGGCTTTGATCAGGTGGCCGTATTGGTGATCCGCTGGTACGGCGGCATTCAACTGGGCACTGGTGGCTTGGCCCGTGCCTATGGCGGCGGGGCCAATAAATGCCTGCAAAATGCCGAGCGCATCGAGCTGATCAGCCGCGTACCTCTGAGCTGCGCCTGTGGCTTCTCCGAGCTGAACCTGGTGAAGCTGCGCGTCGCTGAACTCGGCGGGATTGTGGTGGAAGAAACCTTCACCGCCAACGGTGTAGAGCTGCAACTCGCCCTGGGGGAGGCGCACATCGACACCCTGCAAACCCAGCTCGCCGACCTGAGCCGTGGGCGCATCCTGCTCGAACGCTGAAACTGCTACTGTTATGCGCTGAACTCCATGAACCGCGATTTCAAAGGAAGCCTTTCATGTCTACGCCAAAAACCGCACTGATCATCGGCGCCTCGCGCGGGCTGGGCCTTGGCCTGGTCAAGCAACTGCTCCAGGACGGCTGGGACGTGACCGCCACCGTGCGCGATCCCAACAAGGCTGATGCCCTGAAAGCCGTGGGGCCGGTGCAGATCGAGAAGTTGGATATGGACGACCAGCAAGCCGTGATCGCCCTGGCCCAACGCCTGAAAGACCGCACCTTCGACCTGCTGTTCGTCAACGCCGGCGTCAAGGGTCCGGCCAACCAGGAGCCCGGCCACGCGACCCTGGCGGAAGTCGGCCAGTTGTTCTTCACCAACGCCGTGGCGCCAATCAACCTGGCCCAGCGCTTTGTCGGGCAGATCCGCAAAGACACCGGCGTGCTGGCCTTCATGAGTTCGGTACTGGGCAGCGTGACCATTCCCGACGGCTCGGACCTGGCGCTGTACAAGGCCAGCAAGGCCGCCCTCAATTCGATGACCAATAGCTTTATCACGCAACTGGGCGAGCCCAAGCCGACGGTGCTGTCGCTGCATCCAGGTTGGGTGAAGACCGACATGGGCGGCGAAAATGCCCACATCGACGTCGAGACCAGCGTGCGCGGCCTGGTGGACCAGGTAAATGCCTACACCGGCAAAGGCGGCCATCACTTCGTCGACTACAAGGGCGACACCATCACCTGGTAACCCCCCCAACTGTAGGAGCGAGCTTGCTCGCGAAGAACGCCCAAGCACTGCGTTAAACCAGACTGCCCGCGTCATCATTGACGATTTTCGCGAGCAAGCTCGCTCCCACAGAGGTAAACTGCCCACCTCGCCCTCCCCGGCGACCCTGGATCAGCAGACAGGGCAACACTGAGCTGGCAAACCTGAACCCATCATTCAGAGGAGCCGGCCAATGCCTGCGACCCGTATCTGGTTAAAAAACCCCCTCGCGATTTTCACTGCCAATGGCCTCGATGCCCGTGGCGGCCTGGTGCTGCAAGACGGTGTCATCACCGAAGTGCTGGCCCAAGGGCAAGCGCCTGCACAACCCTGCGCGCAGGTGTTCGATGCCCGCGAGCATGTGGTGCTGCCTGGGCTGATCAATACCCACCACCACTTCTATCAAACCCTGACCCGCGCCTGGGGCCCGGTGGTCAACCAGCCGCTGTTTCCCTGGCTGAAAACCCTGTACCCGGTATGGGCGCGGCTCACCCCGGAAAAGCTCGCCCTGGCCAGCAAAGTCGCCCTGGCCGAATTGCTGCTCTCGGGCTGCACCACTGCGGCCGATCACCACTACCTGTTCCCCGATGGTTTGGAAAACGCCATTGATGTGCAGGTAGGCAGCGTGCGTGAACTGGGGATGCGCGCCATGCTCACCCGCGGTTCCATGAGCCTGGGCGAAGCCGATGGCGGCCTGCCACCGCAGCAAACCGTGCAGCAAGGCCAGGTGATTCTCGAAGACAGCCAGCGCCTGATCCGCGAATATCACCAGCGCGGTGACGGTGCGCAGATCCAGATCGCCCTGGCGCCGTGCTCGCCGTTTTCCGTCACCCCCGAAATCATGCAAGCCAGCGCCGAGCTGGCCAACCAGCTGGACGTGCGCCTGCACACCCATTTGGCGGAAACCCTCGATGAGGAAGATTTCTGCCTGCAACGCTTCGGGCTGCGTACCGTGGATTACCTCGACAGCGTCGGCTGGCTCGGCCCACGCACCTGGCTGGCTCACGGCATTCACTTCAACCCGGACGAAATCGAGCGCCTGGGCGCAGCCGGCACCGGCATCTGCCATTGCCCAAGCTCGAATATGCGCCTGGCCTCCGGCATCTGCCCCACTCTGGACCTGCTTGCCGCCGGCGCCCCGATCGGCTTGGGCGTGGACGGCTCGGCCTCCAACGACGCTTCGAACATGATCCTTGAAGCCCGCCAGGCCCTGTACATCCAGCGCCTGCGCTACGGCGCGGAAAAGATCACCCCCGAAGGCGTATTGGGCTGGGCCACCAAGGGCTCGGCGCAGTTGCTGGGGCGCACAGACATTGGTGAGTTGGCCGTCGGCAAGCAGGCGGACCTGGCACTGTTCAAGCTCGATGAGCTGCGCTTCTCCGGCAGCCATGACCCCATTTCCGCACTGCTGCTGTGCGGCGCGGACCGGGCGGATCGAGTGATGGTTGGCGGCAAGTGGCGGGTGATCGACGGTCAAGTCGAAGGCCTGGACCTCAAGGGCTTGATCGCCGATCACAGCCAGGCCGCGCGCCATTTGATCGCGGGCACCTAAGCCAGGCGCCAATCAAAATGTGAGAGCGGGCTTCTGTGGCGAGGGAGCTTGCTCCCGCTGGGGTGCGTAGCGCCCCCAAAAACCGGCTCCCCCATTGGATCTGCGGCGCCTTTCAAATCGGGTTACAGCCCCAACAGCGACAGCATGATAAAGGTCGCAAACAACACAAAATGCGTCATCCCTTCTATCGCATTGGTTTCACCATCGTTGAGGTTGATCGCGCTGACGATCAGCGTGATAAACACCATCACCGTTTGCACCGGCGTCATCGCCATCTGGAACGGCTGCCCGGTGTAGAGCGCCATGGCTTCCATCACCGGCACCGTCAGGATCACCGTGGACAACGAAGCCCCCAGCGCGATGTTGACCACCGATTGCATGCGGTTGGCCAACGCGGCGCGCAATGCCGTGAGGATTTCCGGAGCGGCCGAGATAGCCGCCACCACAATCGCGGTAATCACTGGTGGTGCGCCTGTGCCTTCCAGGCCCAGGTCGAGGGTCTTGGACATCACCTCGGCCAGCGCGCCAATCACGATCACCCCAAACACCAGGGTCGCAATGGAAAACGTCAGGCTGACAGACGGCGCGTGCTCGTCTTCCGGCTGTTTCTTACGGCGTTTCTCCGGGTAGCTGTAGCTGAAGAAATAACTGTGCGGCCCCACCTGCATGCGCAGGAACAAGGTGTAAAGCACCACCATCGCGCCAATGGTGAAAGCCGAGTAAATTTTCCAGTCCGCTTCGGGGATAAATTCCGGTACCACCATCGACACCCCCATGGCGGTAAGAATCATCACACTGTAGGTGCGCGCTGAGTCATCGTTGTAGGACTGTTCGCCATGCTTGATGCCGCCCATCAGCGCGGCCAGGCCGAGGATACCGTTGATATCGAGCATCACCGCTGAGTAGATGGTGTCGCGCACCAGGGTGGGCGATGGCTCGTTACTCATCATGATCGCCAGGATCACCACTTCCACCAATACCGCGGCGAGGGTCAGGATCATGGTGCCGTAGGGGTCGCCGACTTTTTCCGCCAACTGTTCGGCGTGATGGGCCACGCGCATCGACGCCATCACGATAAACGCGATCAGCGCAAAGCCGGCCAGCAACGCAACCAGTTGGCCGCTGTGGAGCATCCAGTGCTCCAGCGGGTAGGCGGCGATGGCGGCAATCAGCGCCAGCAGCATGAATTTTTCTTGCTTGAGGGATGTGAGCATTCCGGGCCTTTTCGTACAGCGAATCAGTCATTGATGGGGTACAGACTGCGCCGAGCCGCTAACGTTTCGTTACACCTTAGTTCAGGCCGCCCTTGCGTGAGTGACAGAAATACTCTCCTGCTGGTCAGGTTTTGCCGATTATTTCAGCCGTGGCCTGTAGAATGCCGCCATTGCACCTGATGAGATTTTAAAAATGTACGATTGGCTCAACGCCCTGCCCAAGGCTGAATTGCACCTGCACCTGGAAGGCTCGCTGGAGCCTGAGTTGCTGTTCGCCCTGGCCGAGCGCAACAAGATTGCGCTGCCATGGAACGACGTCGAAACCCTGCGCAAAGCCTACGCCTTCAACAACCTGCAAGAGTTTCTCGACCTGTATTACAAGGGTGCCGATGTGCTGCGCACGTCCCAGGACTTCTACGACCTGACCTGGGCTTACCTGCTGCGCTGCAAGGCCCAGAACGTGATCCACACCGAACCCTTCTTCGACCCGCAAACCCACACCGACCGTGGCGTGCCGTTCGAAGTGGTGCTCAACGGCATCGCCGCTGCGCTTAAAGACGGCGAGCAGCAACTGGGCATCACCAGCGGTTTGATCCTCAGCTTCCTGCGCCACCTGAGCGAAGACGAAGCGCAGAAAACCCTCGACCAGGCGCTGCCGTTCCGTGACGCGTTCGTGGCCGTGGGCCTGGACAGCTCGGAAATGGGCCACCCACCGAGCAAGTTCCAGCGCGTGTTCGACCGTGCCCGTCACGAAGGCTTCCTGACCGTGGCCCACGCCGGTGAAGAAGGCCCGCCCGAGTACATCTGGGAAGCCATCGACCTGCTGAAAATCCAGCGCATCGACCACGGCGTGCGAGCCATTGAAGACGAGCGCTTGATGCAGCGCATCATCGACGAACAGATCCCGCTGACGGTATGCCCGCTGTCCAACACCAAGCTCTGCGTGTTCGACGACATGGCCCAGCACAACATCCTCGACATGCTCGAGCGTGGTGTAAAAGTCACCGTGAACTCGGACGACCCTGCCTACTTCGGCGGTTATGTCACCGAGAACTTCCACGTGCTGCACACCTCCCTGGGCATGACCCAGGACCAGGCCAAACGCCTGGCGCAGAACAGCCTGGATGCGCGGCTCGTGAAACCGTAACTGAATAGACTTGGACTCAACCTGTGGGAGCTGGCTTGCCTGCGATAGCGGTGTATCAGCCAGCCTCTTATTGCCTGACCTACCGCTATCGCGGGCAAGCCCGGCTCCCATATGGCCCCATCAGCTTCAAGCCTGGGTGAGTTCTTCCAGGGTCTTGCCCTTGGTCTCCATCCCGAACAGCCACACCACCAGCGCCGCCACCGCAAAGCACAGCGCGCCCAAGGCAAATACCCCGCCCTGCCCGGTTATCGGGAACACCAACCCGGTCACCAACGGCCCCAGCAACGAACCAACCCGCCCAATCGCCGACGCAAACCCCGAGCCGGTTGCACGTGCCGAGGTGGGATACAACTCCGGCGTGTAGGTGTACAGCACCGCCCACATGCCAAACAGGAAGAACTGCATCAACAACCCCGAGGTGATCAGCAGGCCCACGTTGCCGCCAAACACTGCGCTCTGCCCATACAGAAACGCCATCACCCCGCCGCCCAGCAGGGTCACCACGCACACAGGCTTGCGTCCCCAGCGCTCCACCAACCACGCGGCCATCAAAAAACCTGGGATTCCGCCCAGGGAAATGATCACCGTGTAATACACCGACTGAGTCACGGCAAAACCCGATTGCTGCAACAACGCACTCAACCACGACGTCAGCCCGTAGAACCCAAGCAGGGCGAAGAACCACACACTCCAGATCATCATCGTGCGTTGGCGGTACTGCGCCGACCACAGCTGCTGGAACGCGGAGAAAAACGTCCCCGGCGTACTCTCTACCCGTGGCAAAGCAACTGGCTCCGGCAAGTCGGCGCCGCCCAGGGAATCGCGCACCTTCTGCTCGATGCCAAGCAAGACCTTGTCCGCCGCCTCATGGCGCCCAGCCTGTTCCAGCCAACGCGGCGACTCCGGGATAAAGAAACGGATGGCCAGCACGAACACCGCCGGTACCGCCAGCACCAGGAAGATGTCGCGCCAGCCAATCACCGGCAACAAGAAGTAAGACAGTACGCCCGCAGCCACAAAGCCCAACGGCCAGAAACCATCCATCAAGGCGATATAGCGCCCGCGTCTTTTGGCGGGGATCAGCTCCGACAGCATCGACTGGGCAATGGGAAACTCCATGCCCATGCCAATGCCCAGCAGGATCCGAAACAACGTCAGCGTCTCCACCGTCTGGGCCGTGGAACACAAATAGCTCGCCAACCCCCAGAGGACGATGCTCCACTGAAACACCGGTTTGCGACCGAATCGATCAGCAAGCATCCCGGACAGCGAAGCGCCCACCACCATGCCGAAAAAACTCGAACTGGCCAGCAACCCGGCCTGGGCCGTGCTCAGGCCAAACTCGGTTTTGATCGAGCCCAACAGGAAGGTCATCATCGCCAGGTCCATGGAGTCAAAGAAAAACGCCAGGGCGATGATGATGAAAATGATTCGGTGGTAACCGCTGATGGGCAACCGTTCCAGGCGTTCCGCCGCGCTATAACCCTGCCTATCCATGCCACACCCCTCGTATGAAAAATCCCCCTTGCGAGTGTGCGGCATCGTTTGCGCCGGCTATTGCTGGATGCGACCTGACGACAGCTGAGAACGACGCCTACAGCTTGGCAATGCGAGCTATGTGCTCAAGCCCCAGGTCATTGACCGACAAGGCCCGTGACTCGTTGATCACGCTGATCCAGTTCGCCTGCAGAAACAGTTGCATCAAGCCCGCCCCCAACGCACCGCCCAGGTGGGGTTGTTGCTGGCTCCAGTCGAAACAGTCGCAGGCCAGCGGCGATGCCAATGCCTGGGTAAAAATGCCCAGCTGCGCCAATGCCTGCACGCCATTGGGCGTCACCTCTGTACGCGGCTCATGGCGCTCGATCCACCCGGCCTCAAGCATCCGTTGATACAACTGCGCCGCCAGCTCGCCGCCGAGGTGGCCATGGCACCAGCGGGCACGGCGCAGCAATGGCGGTGCGCGCAGCGCCGTTGGCAAAACATCAGGTGTGCTGCGGGCCGCGCTGGCCATAGTGGTGCTGGCCAGCGCATCAATGGCGGCACTGACATCGGCCGCCGCTACACGAAACAGGCGCTGGCCCCGCCGCGCCTCGATCCGCAACAGGCCGCTGCCGGACAGCCGCGCCAAATGTGCATTGGCTGACGCCGGCGACAGCCCGGCCAGCGTCGCCAGCTCTTCGGAAGTCTTCGCCGAACCGTCCATCAAGGCCCAGAGCATGGCCGTGCGTTTAGGCTCGGCGAGCAAGCTGGCGATCTGACTGATGCAAGGTGCTGCTCCCATGTATTCACTCCCTGTTAAACCATTTTTCTGCTGCGGTTGACGCCCAAGTATAGGTGCGCAGGCAGTAGGTTCCCCGGTGTCTGACGGTGCAAATCAGGACAAGATATGAGTGAAACTTCCGAGCGTGGCGCAGGCTATTGACGAGAAGCCATTCGTCCCGGTCGCTGGGCCGTCAATGTCGCACAACGGGACACGAGCATGTCCCGCAGCAGATTGATGGGTTTACTCAATTGCGCACGGTGGGCGCACAGCAGGTTGAGCGGGGTGCGCTCACCCTGCAGTTCCGGCAGGATCAGACGCAAGCGCCCGGCCAGCACATCGGTGCTCACATCCAGCCAGGACTTGTAGGCGATGCCCATGCCCGCCACCGCCCAGCGGCGCACCACATCGGCGTCATCGCTGAAGCGATCGCCGCTGACCGTCAGGCCCACATGGCGCTTGCCATCGTAAAAACCCCAGTGGTCGTGGACGCGGCTGCCGAGCATGTACAGCAGGCAATTGTGCTGGGCCAATTGCTCCAGATGGCGCGGCTCGCCATGCCGGGCGAGGTAACTGGGGGCGGCGCAGAGTACGCGAATATTGTCCGGAGCAATGGGCAGCGCAATCAGGCTGGAGTCTTCGGGTTCGCCGTAACGCAGGGCAATGTCCACGGGCTGGCGGAACAGGTCGGCGATGCGATCACCGAGCAACAGGCGCACGTTCAGTTGCGGATGCTCCCGCTGGAACGCATCCAGCCACGGCAACAGTTGGTTGCGGCCGAAATCCGAGGGTGCCGACAATTGCAGCACACCACTGACATGATCCTGGCCACTGGCCAATAGGCGCCGCCCTTCATCCAGCGCGCTCAGTGACGCCCGCGCGTACGCAAGGAAGCCCTCACCTTCGGCCGTCAGGCGCAGGCTGCGGGTGGAGCGCGCCAGCAAGCGCGTACCCAGTTGCTGTTCGATACGCTTGAGCGCGGCACTGGCCACCGCCGGTGACAGGTCCATGACCCGCGCCGCAGCCGACAGGCTACCCAAGTCGGCGGCCCGCACAAACAACTGCAAATCATCAAAACGCAGCATGCATTTCCGCTCATTATCAATATTTGGTTGAAACAGCCTGCTGTTTTAGCCGCTTTTATCGGCGTGGGAAATAGCCAATCATCTGCCCATCCCGTTAGCCCGTGCCCGGAGTCGACTATGTCCACCGCTTTTAATGTCATCGCCACGCTGATCGCCAAACCCGGCCAGCACGCCACCCTGGAAACCCTGCTGCGCGGCCTGCTGGAACCGACCCGCCTGGAAGCCGGTTGCGAGCAGTACGACCTGCACCAGGACCTGCAGCACCCCGAGACTTTCTACATGCTCGAGCGCTGGAGCGACGACGCTGCACTGGCCGACCACGACCAGAGCGCGCATATCCAGAGCTTTCGCGCCAAGGCCGCCGATGTGATCGAACACTTCGAACTCAAGCGCCTGAAATTTCTCGCCTGATCCCGCCTTTTTTGTAGGAACGAGCGTGCTCGCGAAAACCCCAACGACGAGGCGCGAAACCAGAAACACCGCGTCATCGTTAACGATCTTCGCGAGCAAGCTCGCTCCTACCTTGACCGTATTCACTTGGAGTCATCATGAAAGCCATCGCCTACTACGCCTCACTGCCGATCACCGATCCAGAATCCCTGCAAGACATCGAACTACCAGCCCCCGTGGCCGGCCCCCGTGACCTGTTGGTGGAAGTCAAAGCCATCTCGGTCAACCCGGTGGACACCAAGGTGCGCCAGAACGTCGCCCCGGAAAATGGCGCCGCCAAGGTGCTGGGTTGGGACGTGGCGGGTGTGGTCAAGGCGGTCGGCAGTGACGTGACGTTGTTCAAGGCCGGCGACAAGGTGTACTACGCCGGTTCCCTGGTACGCTCAGGCGGCAACAGCGAATTGCACACAGTTGATGAGCGCATCGTCGGCCATATGCCCCAAAGCCTGGGGTTTGCCGAAGCGGCCGCATTGCCGTTGACCGCTATCACTGCGTGGGAGCTGTTGTTCGAACGTTTGCAGGTGACTGAAGGCAAAGACGATCAAGGCCAGAGTCTGCTGATCGTCGGCGCTGCCGGTGGTGTGGGGTCGATCCTGACTCAGTTGGCCAACCAGCTCACCGCGTTGAAGGTCATCGGCACCGCCTCGCGCCCCGAGACTCACGCATGGGCCAAGGCCCTGGGAGCACACGTGGTGATCGACCACAGCCAGCCGCTGAGCGAAGTGTTGAAACAGGCCGGGCACGGGCAAGTGACCCACGTCGCCAGCCTGACCCAGACCGAGCAACACTTGGACCAACTGGTCGAAGCACTGCAACCCCAAGGCAAGCTGGCGTTGATCGACGATCCCAAGGCCCTCGATGTGAGCAAGCTCAAGCGCAAGAGCCTGTCGCTGCACTGGGAGTTCATGTACACCCGTTCGATGTTCGAAACGCCAGACATGATCGAGCAGCACAACCTGCTCAATCGCGTGGCCGAACTGATCGACGCCGGCACCCTGAAAACCACGGTGGGCGAGCACTTCGGCGTGATCAATGCGGCGAACCTGCGCCGCGCCCACGCTCTACTGGAAAGCGGCAAGGCCAAGGGCAAGATCGTGCTGGAAGGGTTCTGAAAAAACGGCTGTCAGTGTCGTCTGTTATCCACGTAGGTAACGGACGACACCATTAGTCCGAGAGTTGATCCTTGTCATATTTATGCGCCCGTTCAGGTTTATATTGGCCGCCTTTGCCACGATTCTTTTACGTGAGGAAGTCAGCAATGAAAATCCTGATAAAAGCGTTAGCAAAATCCCCAGGCAGCCAATGGCAAGTTCGTCTCGACGGCGAGGCCATCACCTTTCGCAGTGAAGCCGAGGCCCGCGCCTTCGCCGACACGCTGCAGGCCCGGATCCAGGCGCCCCATCGCTTCCCTCTCAACCAGCAACGTTCCGCTGGCTGAGCCCAACTTCAGACCTGCGCCTGTACGGCCCTTGCCCGTTGCAGGCGCTGGGTCGCCATGGCAATGGTCACCGCCAGCACCCCGCAGAGGCTGATGACCATGGCCATCGGCATCGCCGTGCCGTCGTGCAACACACCGACCAACGACGCCGCCCCTGCAGCCACACCGAACTGAATGCAACCGAGCAACGCCGATGCGCTGCCGGCCCGAGCCCCCTGCCCGCTCATGGCACAGGCCGAGGTATTCGGCAAAATGCAGCCCAGACTGGCGATACAGATAAACAGCGGCACCAATAACGGCCATAGTGCCTCAGTGCGCAACGCGGCAATTCCCAACAGCGTCAACGCCGCCGCCACGTACACCCACACGGTACGCGACAACAAAAACGCCGGGCCGCGCTTGGCGAGCAATCTTGCGTTCAGTTGCGCCACCAGGATAAAGCCCGCGGCGTTGGAGCCAAACAACCAGCCGTAATGCTCGGCCGGTACGCCATAGAGCTTGATAAACACGAAGGGGGAACCGGCGATGTAGGCAAACATCCCGGCAATCGAGATGCCGCCGGTCAAGGCATAGCCCAGGTACACCCGGTCTGACAGTAGCGAGCCGTAGCGGCGCAACGAGCCCGACAACGGCTGGCGCGGCTGATTGGCCGGGAAGGTTTCCGGCAACCCGACCGCCACGGCGATGGCCGCCATCACGCTGAACAACGACAACGCCAGGAAAATCGACTGCCAGCCCCACACGCCGACCATCAGGCCACCGGCCAACGGCGCCAGGATCGGGGCCAGGCCGGTCACCAGCATCAGTTGCGAATACACCTTGGCCGAACCCACGGCATCGCATTTGTCACTGACCACCGCCCGGGAAATCACCATGCCCGCACACCCGCCAAGGGCCTGCACGAAGCGTGCACCGATCAGCCATTCCAGGGACGGCGCATACGCACAAGCGAAAGACGCGAGGGTAAACAGGGTGACGCCGCTGAGCAACGGCACGCGCCGGCCAAAGCGGTCGGCCAGCGGCCCGTAGATCAATTGGCCAATAGCCAGGCCCGCGAAATACACCGCCAGGGTCAGCTGGATATGTTTTTCGTCAGTGGCGAAGGCCGAGGCCATTGCCGGAAATCCCGGCAGGTAAAAGTCGATCGCCAACGGCGCGAAGGCGCTCAAGGCGCCCAGAATCAGGATTATGCGAAGGTTCATCAGACACCCAAGTGAGTCGGCAGCTCGACAGTCTAGCCGCGCTTGGGTGCCATGAACATTACGTTAGGTGGCTAACGATCAGAAAATCACGCCAACTTGACGCTGTAGCCTTCCTCGGCAATCAGATCGATCACTTGGTCAGAGGACAGACTGCTTGCCACCCGCACTTCTTTAGCCTTCAAGTCGACCTCCACACTTGCTGCCGAATCCTTGCTCTGTACCGCCTGGGTCACCGCTTTAACGCAATGGCCACAGGTCATTCCTTCAACGCTGAATATTTGCATGACATGACTCCTTTGATGAGGTTGAGCCCAGTGTCGAGCTTGCCATGATGGCAAGGTCAAGTTCTCAGTATTTCTGCCGGGCTGGTATTCGGCGGCGGCGTCGTCCAAGCTTCAACCTCCCTAGCTGTGAACCATGGAGCATTCGCCATGCGCTGGTCGTTTTTTGCCCTTGCCGGCCTGATGAGCTTGCCTGCCGCTGCGCCCCAAGCCCTGGCAGCTGAAGATTATGCGGTGCTGATTATTTCCCGCGAACGCCTGGAAGTGCCGACCCACTGCGAGATCGGCCTGTATATCCAGGACCAACTGGCCGGGCGTCTGTTCCAGGAACAGGCCACCTCCTTCAACCTTCCCCCCGGCGATGTGTCGCTGCGCCTGAAAGTGTTGCCGAGTCAGGCCCCCGGCTGTCTGCCAGGCATGCTCGCGCCTCCCGCGCAGAACATCACCTTGAAAGCCGGTGATGTACGCAAATTACGCATTGCACTGGGCCCGGACGGTATGTACCTCAAAGCGGCGAAACTGGAATACTGAGTAACCCCACGATCGTTCCCACGCTCTGCGTGAGAACGCCTCATCGGACGCGCTGCGTCCCGGGTACAAGGCACTACTTCAACGCCAGGGTGACGCGGAGCGTCACGGGCTGTATTCCCACGCAGAGCGTGGGAACGATCGGGCTTGACCTTCCCCACAGGTTAAGGTTGATCCTAGTGGCAACTTCTTCTGGAGGACTGCCCCATGAATGGATCCACCACCTTTGACCTGCCCATCGGCGGCATGACCTGTGCCAGCTGTGCCGGGCGGGTCGAACGCGCGCTGGGCAAAGTGCCTGGCGTGCAACGTGTCAGCGTCAACCTGGCCAATGAGCGCGCGCACATCGAAGTACAGGGCCAGATGGACCCCAGCGTGTTGATCGCCGCCGTCGACAAAGCCGGCTACACCGCCAGCCTGCCCCAAAGCGAAACCGCTACCGACGCCGATCAGGCCCGGCGCCTGCGCCGCGAGCGCTGGTCGCTGGTGGCGGGCATTCTGCTGGCGCTGCCCTTGGTGCTGCCGATGCTGGTAGAACCCTTCGGCCTGCACTGGATGCTCCCCGCCTGGATACAGTTTGCCCTGGCCACGCCGGTGCAATTCATCCTGGGTGCGCGCTTCTATGTCGCCGCGTGGAAAGCCGTGCGCGCCGGCGCCGGCAATATGGACCTGCTGGTGGCGATCGGTACCAGTGCCGGCTACGGCTTGAGTATCTATGAATGGCTCACCGCCGCCCCAGGCGTGACGCCGCACTTGTACTTCGAAGCCTCGGCGGTGGTGATCGCCCTGGTGCTGCTGGGCAAATACCTGGAAAGCCGCGCCAAGCGCCAGACCGCCAGCGCCATCCGCGCCCTTGAAGCCTTGCGTCCGGAACGTGCGATTCGCGTGCAGGACGGCCGTGAAGAAGACGTCGCCATCAGTGCGTTGAAGCACGGCGACCTGGTGCTGGTCAAACCCGGCGAACGCTTCCCGGTGGACGGTGAGGTGGTGGAAGGCCAGAGCCATGCCGATGAAGCCCTGATCAGCGGCGAAAGCCTGCCGGTGCCCAAACAACCCGGCGACGCGGTCACCGGTGGCGCCATCAACGGTGAAGGCCGCCTGCTGGTGCGCACCCTGGCCCTGGGCGCGGAAAGCGTGCTGGCGCGCATCATCCGCCTGGTCGAAGACGCCCAGGCCGCCAAGGCACCGATTCAGAAACTGGTGGATAAAGTCAGCCAGGTGTTCGTGCCGGCCGTGCTGGTATTGGCGCTGATTACCGTAGTGGGCTGGTGGCTGTATGGCGCATCCCTGGAAACCGCCATCATCAATGCGGTGGCCGTATTGGTGATCGCCTGCCCTTGTGCCCTGGGCCTGGCCACACCGACCGCGATCATGGCCGGCACTGGCGTCGCCGCACGCCATGGCATTTTGATCAAGGACGCCGAAGCCCTGGAACGTGCCCACGCCGTGAGCGCCGTGGTGTTCGACAAAACCGGCACCCTCACCTCAGGCGCGCCCAACATTGCGCATTTGGCGGCCGTGGATGGTGACGAAGCCCTATTGTTGCAACAGGCCGGCGCCCTGCAACGCGGCAGTGAGCACCCACTGGCCAAAGCCGTGCTGGATGCTTGCCGCGAAAGAGGCTTGGACGTGGCCGATGTGAGCGCCAGCCAATCCCTGACCGGGCGCGGCATTGCCGGTACGCTCGACGGTCGGCCATTGGCGCTGGGTAATCGCCGCTTGCTGGAAGAGACCGGCCTGGACGCAGGCGATTTAGGCCCTCGTGCCAAGGAATGGGAAGCCGAAGGCCGCACCTTGTCCTGGCTGATCGAACAAGGCGCGCAACCCCGTGTGCTGGGGCTGTTTGCCTTTGGCGACACGCTCAAGCCCGGCGCGTTGCAAGCCGTGCAACAACTCAAGGCGCAGCACATCAGCAGCCACCTGATCACCGGCGATAACCACGGCAGTGCACGGGTGGTGGCCGAGGCCTTGGGCATCGACGATGTGCATGCCGAAGTACTGCCCGCCTATAAAGCCGCTGCCGTGGCCGAGCTGAAAAAAACCGGCGTGGTGGCCATGGTCGGCGACGGTATCAACGATGCACCAGCCCTGGCCGCTGCCGATATCGGCATCGCCATGGGCGGCGGCACCGACGTGGCCATGCACGCCGCCGGTATCACCTTGATGCGTGGCGACCCGCTCCTGGTGCCGGCCGCCCTGGAGATCAGCCGCAAGACCTACGCGAAAATTCGACAGAATCTGTTCTGGGCCTTTGTGTATAACTTGATCGGCATTCCCCTGGCCGCCTTCGGCCTGCTCAACCCGGTACTGGCTGGCGCTGCCATGGCCTTGTCCAGCGTCAGCGTAGTGAGTAATGCCCTGTTGTTGAAAACCTGGAAACCCAAGGAATTGGAGGATCAACGCCCATGAACATCGGCCAAGCCGCCCGCACCAGCGGGCTAAGTGCGAAGATGATTCGCTACTACGAATCCATTGGCCTGCTGAAAACCGCCCACCGCACCGACAGCGGCTACCGGGTGTACGGCCACGACGACCTGCACACCCTGACGTTCATCAAGCGCTCGCGAGACCTGGGGTTTTCACTGGAAGAAGTCGGCAAGTTGCTGACCCTGTGGGAGGACCGCCAGCGGGCCAGCGCCGACGTAAAAGCCCTGGCGCGCCAGCACATCGACGAGCTGAACCACAAGATTCGCGAGCTGGGGCAACTGCGCGATACCTTGCAGGACCTGATGGAGCACTGCCAGGGCGATCACCGGCCCGATTGCCCGATCCTCAAGGAGTTGGCAGCGGGCAACTGCTGCGCCTGACAGACAGCACAATGATCGTTCCCACGCTCCGCGTGGGAATGCCGCTTTCGACGCTCCGCGTCACGCTTTAGGACGCAGAGCGTCCAGGGATGCATTCCCACGCAGAGCGTGGGAACGATCAGCGTCGCTGTAAGTTACTGCATCCAAGGCGGCGGCGGTGGCTCGTCCGGCACTTTGCTTGGTGGCGCATCATCCGCCGCGCGAATCGCCTGGCGACGCTCTTCATCCAGCCGCGCCGCTTCGATTTCGCGGATCACACCGCCCACATCCGCCAGTTCTTCCGGTTCGTCGAACTCACCGGTCAATACACTGGCCGGGTGCAAGGTGCCGGCTTCATACAGCGCCCACATTTCCTTGGCGTACTTGGTTTTCTTCAACTCCGGGGCAAAACGCCCGAAGTAGGAAGCCATGTTGCCAACGTCGCGCTCCAGCATGCTGAACGCGTGGTTGTTACCCGCCGCATCCACCGCCTGGGGCAGGTCGATGATCACCGGGCCCGTAGGCGTGAGCAGTACGTTGAACTCGGAAAGGTCACCGTGCACCAGGCCGGTGCACAGCATCAGCACGATCTGGGAGATCAGGAAAGCGTGGTATTCGCGCGCCTGGTCCGGCTCCAGCACTACGTCATTCAGACGCGGCGCCGCATCGCCGTATTCGTCGGCCACCAGTTCCATCAACAGTACGCCTTCGAGAAAGTCGAACGGCTGGGGCACACGAACGCCCGCACCGGCCAGGCGAAACAGCGCCGCCACTTCCGCGTTCTGCCAGGCATCTTCGGTTTCTTTCTTGCCGAACTTGGAGCCCTTGGCCATGGCTCGTGCCTGGCGGCTGTTACGGACCTTACGGCCTTCCTGGTATTCGGATGCCTGACGAAAACTTCGTTTATTCGCCTCCTTGTAAACCTTGGCGCAACGCAATTCATTGCCGCAGCGCACCACATAAACAGCTGCTTCTTTACCACTCATCAGAGGGCGCAGCACTTCGTCGACCAGACCGTCTTCGATCAGGGGTTCAATGCGTTTAGGAGTCTTCATCAGCTTTTATTGTGGGTCCTGTATTACCAAACACGCGTGTGGCACTCGTTATACGGCAATCGGCTCGCCGGGGGGAGAGGCTACTGACCTCTGACCCCTTGAGAATGCATTCAATGGGCCAATTTTGTCGGCAATCAGCGTTCGATAATCGCCGTCACGCCTTGGCCACCGGCGGCACAAATGGAAATCAGCCCACGGCCCTTGCCCGCCGCATCCAACAATTTAGCCAAGTTGGCGACGATCCGCCCACCGGTGGCGGCAAACGGATGGCCCGCCGCCAGGGAACTGCCCTTGACGTTGAGCCGGCTGCGGTCGATCGACCCCAGCGGTGCGTCCAGGCCCAGGCGGGTCTTGCAATAGTCGGCGTCTTCCCAGGCCTTGAGCGTGCACAGCACTTGGGCGGCGAAGGCCTCGTGGATCTCGTAGTAATCAAAGTCCTGCAAGGTCAGGCCGTTGCGCGCCAGCAAGCGTGGCACCGCATACACCGGCGCCATCAACAGGCCCTCGGCGCCGTGGACGAAATCCACCGCCGCTGCTTCGCCATCGCGCAGGTAAGCCAGGATCGGCAGGCCGCGCTCCTTGGCCCACGCCTCGCTGCCCAGCAGCACCAGAGAGGCACCATCGGTCAGCGGCGTGGAGTTACCGGCGGTGAGCGTGCCCTTTTCGCTGCGCTCGAAGGCCGGCTTGAGGCTGGCGAGTTTTTCCAGGGTCAGGTCGGGGCGCAGGTTGTTGTCGCGGGTGAGGCCGAGAAAGGGCGTGAGCAAATCGTTGTGCCAGCCTTCGGCGTAGGCCGCCGCCATCTTCTGGTGGCTCTCCAGCGCAAGCTGGTCCTGCTCGGCACGAGGGATCTGCCAAGTCTGGGCCATCAGTTCGCAGTGCTGGCCCATGGACAGACCGGTACGCGGTTCGCCGTTGCGCGGCAGTTCCGGCTTGAGGTGATGAGGACGAAGTTGTAACAGGAGTTTTAATTTATCTGCCAGGGATTTGCTGCGGTTGGCTTGCAGCAGGATCTTGCGCAGCCCTTCATTCACACCAATCGGTGCATCCGAGGTGGTGTCCACCCCGCCGGCAATGCCGCATTCGATCTGGCCCAGGGCAATTTTATTGGCCACCAGCAGCGCCGCCTCAAGCCCCGTGCCGCAAGCTTGCTGAATGTCGTACGCAGGGGTTTGCGGTGACAGGCGCGAACCGAGCACGCATTCACGCGTCAGGTTGAAATCACGGGAATGCTTGAGCACCGCGCCGGCGGCCACTTCGCCCATGCGCAGGCCGTGCAGGTTGTAGCGCTCGATCAGGCCCTCCAGCGCGGCAGTCAGCATCGCCTGGTTGCTCGCCGTGGCGTAGGGGCCATTGGATCGGGCGAAAGGAATGCGATTACCGCCAATGATCGCTACACGGCGCAATTGAGTCATGGAAAGCTCCCTTGTGGTGGTGGGTGGAATCATCAAGCCTAGCCTAGGCTCAATCGAACGACTGCCACCCCAGGGTGGTCAACCTTTGAACCCCAGCCTTCGGAGAGCGTTCCATGTCTGACCGTTATATCGACTTCGCCAACTCAAGCCTCGGCCATCGCCTGGTCGCCGCCATTGGCCTGCCGTCACCGGTACGCCTGGAACGCTGGCAAGCCGGGCGCCTGCGCCCGGTCGAAGGTGCGCTGCTGCTGGGCGGTGGCGCATTGGCTACCCAGGTGCTGGCATTTGCCAACCGACTCACCGACGCCGTCTACAGCTACGGCGCCGAAGCCTCGACAGCACCCGCGTGGATTCCAGGACACGGCCCCAAGCTCAAGGCGGTGGTGTTCGATGCCAGCGGTTTGCAGCACACCGACCAGCTCAAGCAGCTGCGCGAATTCTTCCAACCACTGCTTAAAAACCTCGACCACAGTGCCCACTTGGTGATCCTTGGCCGGGCGCCGGAAAGCCTCAGCGATCCGTTCGCCGCCAGCGCCCAGCGCGCCCTGGAAGGGTTCAGCCGCTCTTTGGCCAAGGAGTTGCGCAGCGGTGGCGTGCTGCAGTTGCTGTACGTGGGCGACGGTGCCGAAGGCCAGTTGGAGGGCGCGCTGCGGTTTTTTCTCTCGCCCAAAAGCGCTTATATATCGGGCCAGGTGATTCGCCTGTCAGCTTGCGACACACCGGTGCAAGACTGGACGCGCCCCTTGGCCGGGCGCAAGGCGTTGGTTACCGGCGCCGCTCGAGGCATCGGTGCCTCCATCGCCGAAACCCTGGCCCGCGACGGCGCCGAGGTCATTCTGCTCGATGTGCCCCAGGCCAAGGCCGACCTTGAAGCCCTGGCCGCACGCCTGAATGCACGCACGGTGGCCCTGGATATCTGCGCCGAAGATGCCGCACGCCAACTGATCGAGCACCTGCCAGACGGGCTCGACATCCTGGTGCACAACGCCGGCATCACCCGCGACAAAACCCTGGCCAACATGACCCCGGAATACTGGGACGCAGTGCTGGCGGTCAACCTCAAGGCTGCGCAAGTGCTGACCAAGGCCCTGCTCGACAGCGGCACCCTGCAGGACAATGCACGGGTGGTGTTGCTGGCTTCCATCAGTGGCATCGCCGGCAATCGTGGGCAAACCAACTATGCCGCAAGCAAGGCCGGGTTGATCGGCCTGGCTCAAGCCTGGGCGCCGCTGTTGAAGGAGCGTGGGATCAGCATCAACGCCGTCGCGCCAGGGTTTATCGAAACCCAGATGACCGCGCATATTCCCTTCGCCCTGCGCGAGGCCGGGCGCCGCATGAGTTCCCTGGGCCAAGGTGGCTTGCCCCAGGACGTGGCCGAAGCCGTCGCCTGGCTGAGCCAGCCGGGTTCCGGCGCGGTCAGCGGGCAAGCGCTGCGGGTGTGTGGGCAAAGTCTTCTGGGAGCGTAAGCATGCAATGGCAAACGTTGGACAGCACCCCGCCCCTACTGCCGCTGTATTGGCGTGCGGCGCTCAAGCGCAAGATCACCGGCAGCTCACTGCCCGAACGTGGGTTGCGCTGCCGGATGAATATCAACCCCAGCGCCGTTGCCGCGTACCGCAAGGTGTGCGGTTTTGCTGACAGCCCGATGCTGCCGGCGACTTATCCGCATATCCTCGCGTTCGGCCTGCAACTGCAACTGCTGACGGACAAGAGCTTTCCGTTTCCGTTGCTGGGGTTGATCCACCTGCGCAATCGCATCCGTATTCATCGGCCGTTGGGTGGCGTGGATGACGTGAGTGTCGGTGTCTACGCACGCAATCTCAGCCCCCATCCCAAGGGGGCCACCTTTGACATCGTGACGGTTGTCGAGGATGCCCTTGGGCTCTTGTGGGAGGGCGAAAGCCAAATGCTATGTCGGGGCGTAAAGGTTGAAGGCGAAGCTGCGGACAGCGGATCGCAGACTCCAGGAACGCTCACCGAACTGACGCGCTGGAAAGCCCCCCCTGATATTGGCCGACGCTACGCCCGAGTGTCTGGCGACTACAACCCCATCCACCTCAGTACCCCGACCGCGAAGTTGTTCGGTTTTCCCCAGGCCATCGCCCACGGGTTATGGAACAAGGCGCGCACTCTCGCGGCGCTGGCAGAACACTTACCGGCCGCCAATATTGAAATCGACGTCGCGTTCATGAAACCGGTGCGCCTGCCCAGTGAAGTGATATTGATGAGCAGCGCGGCCGGTTCCAGCGGGACGTTGGAACTCAAAGGCGCTGGGGATATACAACATATGCTGGGGCAGTGGCAGCCGACTGCCTGAAAACCCTGATTAATTGTATATATACACCCTAAGTTATAGCGGACCTTACGAGGTCCGTCTTTATTTACAACACTTTGATTTTACTAATATAAAAATCCTGAAACACCCTTCCATTACACCTTTGGCATTAGTCATTAAGCCGACGATGGCCGGATGTATATAAATCGTTAATACCAAGTTGAGCGTTGCGTGAAAGAGTGCCCTCGCCTGAGATAGCCACACGGACAAACCTATCGTTATCCGAAGAAGTAACGAAGGTTTGAAACAACCAAGGTTGTACCAGGTGCAAGGAACTCAATCATGAAAACTCAAGTCGTGTTTTGGAAAGCAAGTACCGCGCTGGCCCTGATTCTGGCAATGAGCCTGGGCGGCTGCAGCAGCGGTGGTGGCGGGCATAAATCCAGCGTGGCGGCGTCATCGCCGGATGCAGGTGCAGGTGCAGGTGCCGGAGGCGGTACTGGTGGCGGTGATGGCGGTACAGGCGGTGGTACCGGTGGTGGCACAGGCGGCGGTGACGGCGGTACTGGCGGCGGAACCGGCGGTGGCACGGGCGGTGGTGACGGCGGAACTGGCGGTGGCACTGGCGGCGGCACCGGCGGCGGTACTGGCGGCGGTACTGGCGGTGGCACCGGCGGCGGTACTGGCGGTGGCACCGGCGGCGGTACTGGCGGCGGCACCGGCGGCGGCACTGGCGGCGGCACTGGCGGCGGCACCGGCGGCGGCACTGGCGGCGGCACTGGCGGCGGCACCGGCGGCGGCACTGGCGGCGGCACCGGCGGCGGTACTGGCGGCGGCACCGGTTCGACAACCACCCCACTGGTCACCGGCCAGATTGCCGGCACCCTTGGCACCACTGTGGGCAATGTCGGTACAGCGGTCGGTAACCTGGGTTCGACGTTGAATGGCGTACCCATCGTCGGCGCAACCGCTGGCGGCCTGGTCACCTCGGCAGGCACCGCTGTTAACAGCATCGGCACAGGTGTGACCACCGGCTTGGGCTCACTGGGCACCAACACCAACTCCCTGGGCACTACGGTGGCAGGCGTAGGTAATGGCGTGGCCGACCTGGGCGGCGGCCTCTCGACCACCGGCCAAACACTGTCAACCACTCTCGGCGGAATACCTGTGGTCGGCGGCGCGACAGGCGGAGTGGGTACTGCGGTAGGTGGCGTCGTAGATAAGGTCGGCACCACCGTCACCATGCTCGGCGATACCCTAAGTACGGCCAGCACCACCGGCCCGCTGGGTTCGTTGACCAACACCTTGGGCAGCAAAGTCGTGGTGCCTGTGGTGTCGCTGGTGGAAAACACCACCGGCAACCTGGGTAACGCAACCGGCCTGGGCACTCCACTCAATGGCGTACTGGATAAGGTCGGCTCGACCGTCACCAGCTTGGGTACTCAAGTCGCCAGCACGGGCGGCACGGGCAACCCGGTCACCAGCGTTGTCGGCACCGTGCTCACTGGCGTCGGTGGCACCCTGGATAAATCAGGTGGTTATGTCGCCCCAACCGGTGGCACCTCGGCTCCCGGCATTCCGGAACTGGTGGGTGGCCTGGTGGCTAACGTGGGTACCGGCCTGAACGTGGGCAATACCAACGGCACAGTCAGTGCAGCGGGTGTGACCGGTGGTGCAGTAGGCGGCACCGTTGCGTCGCTGGGCACTGTGCTGGGTGGCACAGGTGTAGCAAACACCGCAGCCACCGCACCGGTCGCCACCGTAGCGGCCAATGTCGGCGCAGCGCTCAACCCTGTGACCAGCGGCGTCACCAACCTGACCCAAACCATCGGCACCACGACCGGTGTGGGTGTTCCGGTCAATGGTTTGGTCACTCAAGTCGGCGGCGCTGTGAGCAGCGTGGGCACTAACTTGACGGCAGCCAATGCCAACCCGATCACCAACGCGGTAGGCACCACCGTCACAGCGGTCGGCGGCACCGTCGCCTCGGTGGGTGGCCTGGTAACCGGCGGCGCGACTGGCGGCACCAGCGGTGGTTTGCTCGGCGGCCTGAATATCGGCACCACCGCCACAGCAACCGGCACTGCCACCACCACGGGCGGCACTACGGCCACAGGCGGTCTGGGCGGTTTGTTGAATGGCCTGACCGGCAAATAGAAATGCACCTGGCCGATTAGACGGCCTCCCCTACAGCGCCTACGCTTGGTTGAGACGAGAGACCTTTAATAAGTCTCTCGTCTTTTTTATGGGCAGCGACACCTGTGATCAGTCGCCGCCCTCCCGAACCGAGTCCCAGAACCCGGCGGGCCCGAAGCGCTGCTGCAGTTGACCATGGAGTGTCCTATGCGCGTGTTGACCCCGTTGTTATTGCTCACCCTCAGTGCTTACGCCCAGGCCGAGACCCTTCCCAGCTTTCTTAACAGCAACGACACTGTCCGCACCCTGCCGGTACCCAACCTGCCCGCGGACGCCTACCGACCACCCACGTCGAAAACCCAAGTACCCGAGGCGCCGCCGACTGCAGGCCAGCCGCTGTTGATGGACACCAAGGTCACTATTCGAAAGTTGCAGATCGAAGGCGGAACGGTCTACCCGCTCGCCGAGACGGCGCAGGTGTATGCGCCGTTGATTGGACGTGAAACCAACCTTGCGCAACTGATTGAAGCGACCCGTGGCATCACCCGCCGTTATCAGGAGGATGGCTACCTGCTGTCCTACGCCTTCCTGCCGCAACAGAACTTCGAAAATGGCCTGGTCCGCGTGGTACTGGTGGAAGGCTACATCAAGGACTATCAACAAACCGGCGACATTGGTTCGGTGTCGGCCTACGTCGATAAACTCGCGCAAAAGCTCCTGGCCGAACGCCCACTGACTCGCAAGACCTTCGAGCGCTATACCACGCTGATGAGCCGCATCCCCGGCCTCAGCGTACAAGCGCAAGTACCGCCGCCAGGCACCACCGATGGCGCCACGCACATGCAGATCCAGGCCAGCCGCAAACCTTTCACCACCAGCATGAGCCTGGTGCAGAAAAGCCGTGGCGGCACGCAAGCGTTGCTGAGCGCCACCAGCAATTCCCAGACGTCCATGGGCGAGCAGCTCAGCATCAGCGGCCTGTTCCCACCCGGCGAGGACAAAGAGCATTACTACCGCGTGGACTACAACCAATTCATCAATGCCGAAGGCACCCAACTGGCGCTCGCCGCCGAGCGCTATCGCGCCGACCCCAGCAGCAGCGTGCAACTGGACGGCGGTTTCGAACTCAAGCCGCACCAGTCCATCGACCGCTACTCCATCGGCCTGAGCCACCCGTTCATTGCCTCCCCGACCGAGTCCTTCACCCTGGGCACACGCCTGTACGCGGTCGACCAGACTACGCGCTATAAACTGGTGGGTTACCCGCTGCGTTTCGACATCGAATCCAACCTGCGCGCCCTGGCCTTCGAAGGTGATTGGCGCAAAGCCGACGCGCGACGCCTACGCATCATCAGCGGTGGCCTGTACCAGGGCATCGATGGTCTGGGCGCCAAGGCCCGCAGTGACCTGGACGTGGCTAAACCCGACCTCGACTTCTTCCGCCTGCGCCTCTCCGGCGTGCAAAGTGACAAGTTCTTCGACAACTGGCAAGGCGTACTTTCCGGCGCGCTGTACTGGAGCAACAACACCCTGCCCGACAGCGAACGCGCCACCTTCGGGGGGCAAAATTTCGGCCGCGGCTACCCGGACGACCAAGGCTCGGGCGACAAAGGCTGGGGGGTGGCGTACGAGGTCAACTACAGCTTCAACCGCGCCGGCAACTGGGTGAAAATCCTGCAACCCTACGTAGTGGTCGATCGCGCCAAATCCTGGTTCAACGACCTGCCGGTCAAGGCCAACGACATGTCGTCGGCGGCGGTAGGTTTACGCTTTGGCGACAACAAGTATTACAACATCGCGCTGGAAGCGGCCAAGCCAATGTCGGATATCGCCCTGGACAGCTTCAATCGCAGGCCTCGGTATACGCTGAGCTTCAGTTATCAACTGTGACGAGGGCACCTGTAATCAATGTGGGAGCTGGCTTGCCTGCGATGGCGCTCTTCGGGTCGACCATTTAATTGGGTTGGAATGAGTACATATCTCGGTCTGCCATACCGCCTTCGCGAGCAAGCCAGCTCCCACAGTTGGGTTTCGGAGTGTCAGGCAGTTAGTCGCTGACTGTTCGGCCATCATCGCAGGCAAGCCAGCTCCCACATTTAATAAGCGGTGCAGGTCCGTTACCGACCAGGTGTAGAGAGGGGAAACAGGCTGTTGAGGGTATCGAGCAAGCGCACCAGGTAGATCGGCTTGCGAAACAAGTCCAGCACCTGCAAGCGCAGCATATCGCTGACATCGTCCATTTCTGCATGGCCAGACATCACGATCACAGGCAAATGCGAGCGTGAGGTATGTTCGCGCAGGCGCTTGATCAAGGAGATACCACTTTCCTCGGGCATGCGCAGATCGGTGATGACCAGAGCGATATCAGGGTGAAGTGTCAATTCTTGCAAGGCGAAGGTGACGGAGGTCGCGGTGAAACAGACGAACCCCTCGTTTTCGAGGGATTCGGCCAACTCCACCAGCGCATCCTCCTCGTCGTCCACCAATAGGATTTGTTGGCGGGATGACGAAGGGTGGGTCATGGGCGGTACCTGATAAAAAGAATCACCGGAACGAAAGAATACTGCAATGACGGCTAAGTCGCCGCTGGCAGCGCATCGGACACTTGCTCGAAGATGCCTTTTATCTTATCGCCAAGCCCAGTACCAATACCGACGATCACCAACGCAACTATCGCGACGATAATCACATATTCAATAGCCGACGCCCCATCTCTGCGACGCAGGAATAACTGAGCGTGAACATAAAATTTCAAGAACAGGTCAAGGATCATGTTGAGATCTCCTTCATGCGCCACAAAGCGCCGATACAGCTGGCCCGCACAATGATTGCCGTGTGCCACTAGAGCATTGTCAACAAATTTAACACTCACAACTGTAAGAATGAATTAATCATAAAGTATTAGTGGCTCCATGCGCCCTGCAAGTCCGTTGTTTAAAGGCCCGATTCTAAAAACATCGATAAATTTTTCGTTCGGTAATGGCATTTCGTCCTAGCTGAGCTACCTTCAAATAGCCAAATCGTTAGTTGTTCATCACAGCCCAGTTGCGAATTTAACTCGTTTGGATTAACGGGAATAAAAGTAGTGCAACAGGATAGGGAGCGCCGTCATGAACAGTCGCATCAGCATGGTCCTGGCTGGCTTGCTGCTTATCGGAGCCCTGGTGGCAGGGTATTGGGGCCTGGTGCTCAGCCGTCCACCGGCACCTGCCGTAGCACCCTCGCCACAACCTGTCATTTCCGTGGAAAAAACCGTTGCAGTCGTGGAAGACCAGACCCGCCAGCCCGTCGTGGTACTGGTGCACGCGGTTGCGCCTTTTGTGCCCCTCACCGCTGCCGATGTAGCCGTGGAAAAACTGCGCACCGTGCCGGCAGGCAGCCTGACCAGCGTTGACCAGGCCATCGGTCGTACGCCTTTGCGGGCCCTGGGTGCCGGCACCTGGCTCAATGATGAAAGCTTCACCGCCGGCGGCCCCCTGGCCCGCATGATTCGTGCGGATGAACGCGCGCTCGCCGTCGCCGTCGACGAGGTCATCGGTGCCGGTGGCCAGTTGAGCCCCGGCGACTACGTGGATGTCTTGTTGTTCTTGCGCCAGGACAATGCCAATGCCGAGCAATCGGCGCAGGTGGTCATCCCGGCGATTCGCCTGCTCAGCGTCGGCGACCAACTGGGTTTGGCCAACGACGGCAGCCCGGCAGTACCGCCACCCGCCACCGCCGAAGAACGCGCCCAGGCGGCTCAACGTCGCACCGCCGCGCGCAGTGTGGTGCTGGCGGTGCCCGAACAATTGCTGAGTCGGCTGATGCTCGCTTCCCAAGCCGGCACGCTGCGCCTGGCCGTGCGCAGTGCCGACGAACAATTGCTCAGCCGCTACTGGGCCGGTGAAAGCGACACCCCGGACAAGGTGCAAAGCGCCAACCGCGACCTCTACCAATTCACCCAATTGGCCCTCAGCGGCCCGCCGAAAAAAATCACCCCCGCGGTGGCCCTCACCGGCCAGCGTCAGGGTATCGAAGTGATTCGCGGCGCGGCGGCAGCACAACCTACCCCCTGATTGAACAAGGATGCCTTGAATGAGCCAACGCTACGCTCAATTGGCCTTGGCCTTGATGCTGCCGTGCCTGCCCCTGGGCATGGCGATGGGCGCATCGGGCAGCTGCAACGCCCTGGGCCAATTGCCCGCCGTGATCGAGGTAGGCGAAGGCTTGCAGACCGAGCTGCAGTCGCCGGTAGCGATTACGCGCCTGGCTATCGGCGACCCGAAAATTGCCGATGTGCGGGTCAACGGCGACCGCCATTTCCTGCTCACTGGCGTCGGCAGCGGCGCTACCAGCCTGATGGTGTGGACCGGCTGCTCGACCGCGCCGCGCCAGAGCATGGTGTTCGTCAAGGGCAAGGCTACTTCGGCGCTCACCAGCCAATCGCTGTCGCCCTCCGAAGACCCGACGCTGCCCAGCCAGGTGCAGACCGATATTCGTTTTGTCGAGGTCAGCCGCACCAAGCTCAAGGAAGCCAGCACCAAGATCCTGGGCATGGGTAAAAACTTCTTCCTCGGCAGCCCCGACTTGCTGTCCCCGTCAGAGGGCATTTTCAAATTGCCGGTGAGTGCCGACAACTTCAACATCGGGTTTGGCGGTGGCCGGGTCAAGGCACTGATCAACGCCCTGGAAAGCAGCGGTTTCGCCTATACCCTGGCGCGCCCGAGCCTGGTGGCCATGAGCGGCCAGAGCGCGACCTTCCTGGCCGGCGGCGAAGTGCCGATTCCGGTGCCCAGTGCCGGCAGCGATACCATCACCATCGAATACAAGGAGTTCGGTATTCGCCTGACCCTCACGCCCACGGTCATCGACCACAACCGCATCGCCCTGAAAGTCGCCCCGGAAGTCAGCGAGCTGGATTACAGCAACGCGATCCGAATCCAGAATATCCAGGTGCCGGCCCTGACCGTCCGGCGCACCGACACCAGTGTGTCACTGGCCGACGGTGAAAGCTTTGTGATCAGCGGCCTGATCAGCAGCACCAACCGCTCCACCATCGCCAAGCTCCCGGGCCTGGGCGATATCCCGATCCTTGGTGCGTTTTTCCGCGACTCCAATATCCAGAGCGAAGAGAAAGAACTGCTGATGATTGTCACGCCGCATCTGGTCCAGCCACTGGCTGCCAATGCGCAGTTGCCGTCGCTGCCCGGCGAAAAACTGCGCACCTATGATCCGAACTGGTTCCGCCTGTTCTTCCTGGAAAACGGCAACTTCGACCGTCGCAGTGGACTTTCCCAATGAGCGATAGCCTGAGCCAGACCTTCCTGGCAATCACCCGTAACAGCACCGACCTGGAATGGCTCCAGGGTGCCCTGGCCCCTCTTGGCCAAGTGATCAACGTGGGCGGCGGCAGCCTGGATGAATTGCTGGCACTGGTGGACGTGACCTTCGCCAACCTGGTGTTCGTGGGCCTGGACCGCGAGCACCTGGTAGCCCAGAGCGCCTTGATCGAAGGCGCCCTGGAAGCCAAGCCGATGTTGGCGGTGGTGGCCTTGGGCGACGGCATGGACAACCAGTTGGTACTCAACGCCATGCGTGCCGGCGCTCGGGATTTTGTCGCCTATGGTTCACGCTCCAGCGAAGTGGCCGGGCTGGTGCGGCGCCTGAGCAAGCGCTTGCCGCCCAGCGCGCCGAACGCCCATCTGGGCGGCCTCACCGTGCTCTACGGTGCCCAGGGCAATACCGATGGCGCCCTGCTGGCGAGCCACCTGGCGATGGTGGTGCAAAAGAGCGGCCAGCAGACGCTGATGCTCGACCTCGGCCTGCCCAGGGGCGACAGCCTGGCGCTGCTGGGCCTGGACAGCACCTTCAATTTCGGCGACGCCTTGCGCCACCTGCGACGCCTGGACGCCACCCTGATCAACAGCGCGTTCACCAGCACCGACGACGGCCTGCGGATCCTCGCCTACGCCGCCAGCGATGACCCCTTGGAAATGACCAGCGCCGCCGAGCTGTACATGTTGCTCAGCGCCTTGCGCCAGCACTTCCAGCACATCGTGGTCAACCTCACCGGGCAAGCGGACAGCGAAGCCCTGCGCACCTTTGTCAGCCACTGCGACAAGCTGCTGTGGTGCACCGACCAGTGCGTACTCGACTGTCGGCGCAACCTGGCGATGCTGAACCTGTGGCGCGAAAAAGGCATGAAGCTCGACCATGCCAAGCTGCTCGTCGATCGCTACGTCAAAGGCTGCGCCCCCGGCACCGAAGCCCTGGAAAAAAGCTTTGGCCTGGAGTGCATCGCCGTGCTGCCCCTGAGCCCCGAAGTGCGCCTGAACGCCAAGAACCAAGGGCAAAGCCTGTTCACCCTGGCCCCCCGCGAAGCCTTGACCCAAGCCCTGCGCCACCTGGGCGAGCGCCTGGCCAAACGCACCGAAGGACTGGATAAACCTTCGACGCGCTGGTTCGAACGCCTGCTGGGAGCGAGTCGATGAACGGCGAAAAACTCTTCGGCGCACCGGCCCGTGGAAGTGCCGCGCACAACGATCACGACGGCCTGAAACTGGTGCTGCATCGCTACATCATCGATGCCATCGAAGAATCGGGCCAGAACCTGCTGGAAGGCTCGCGCCAATCCCTGGCGCAATTTGTCATCGACAAAGTGGCCGAATACATCACGCGCATGCACCTGGCGATTTCGCGCTATGAGATGGAGCGCTTGGCCGAGGAAATCGTCGATGAGCTGACCGGCTTCGGCCCGCTGGAAGTACTGCTGCGCGATGTGTCGATCACCGAGATACTGGTCAACGGCCCGCACAGGGTGTTTATCGAGCGTGACGGAGTACTCCACCAGAGCGACCTGCGCTTTATCGACGCGCACCATGTAGAACGCGTGATGCAGCGCATTCTCGCGCCCCTTGGAAGGCGCCTGGATGAGTCGTCGCCGATGGTCGATGCGCGCTTGCCGGATGGCAGCCGGGTCAATGCGATCATCCCGCCGATTGCCCTGGACGGCCCGTGCCTGTCGATCCGTAAATTTCGCAAGGACATGCTCAAGAGCAGCGACCTGGTGGCGATGCAAACCATCGACCACAACATCTTCGAGTTCTTCCAGGAGGCGGTGGGCAAGCGCTGCAATATCCTGATCAGTGGCGGCACCGGCACCGGCAAGACCACGCTGCTCAATATCCTCAGCCAATTGATCAACCCCCACGAACGCCTGGTCACCATCGAAGACGTCGCCGAGCTGCAACTGGGCCACCCCCACGTGGTGCGCCTGGAAACCCGTCCGCCCAATGCCGAGGGGCATGGCGAGGTCAAGGCCAGCGACCTGATTCGCAACGCCCTGCGGATGCGCCCGGACCGCATCATCCTTGGCGAGATCCGTGGCGTCGAAGTGCTCGACGTGATGACGGCCATGAACACCGGCCATGACGGTTCCATGAGCACCGTGCACGCCAACAATGCCCAGGACGCGTTGCTGCGCCTGGAAACCCTGGTGGGCCTGACCGGCCGGGTGGTGGCGGAGAAAACCCTGCGGCAGATGATCTGTGCCGCACTGGATGTGGTGGTGCAACTGACGCGCCTGCCCGATGGGCGCCGTTGCGTCAGCGAGGTGGTGGAAGTGGTGGGGGTGCGCGACGACGTGTATGTCACCAACACCCTGTTCCGCCTCGACCGCCGTACCGGTTTCGGCTTTCTGCGCGAAGCGCTCAACCCGGCCGGCGACAAGTTGCGGCGCGAATCGGCATTGCCGTTGTAGAGAGGGCTCATGACCGGACTTGTCTTGCTGCTCATTTGCATCCTGCTGATCAGCCTGTCCGTCTGGCTGTTCCAGCGAGGGTTGCGCCAGGCCGGCACCGACCGGGTGCTGGAGCGGCTCAGCGACGGCCAGCCGGTGCCCCAGGAGCCGAACGGCAGCTGGGTCGCGCTGGAGCGCATGTTCCAGCGCGCCGGCCTGGGCAAGCCCACCGACCGCCTGGGTTTGTGGCTGAGCGGCTGGGCGCTGGGCATGTTGCTGGGCTATCTGCTGGCCGGCGGGCTGGGACTGTTGGCCATGCTGATCCTGCCGCCGCTGCTGCTGCGGGTGTATATCGCCTGGCGCTACCAACGGCGAGTGCAGCGCATGGTCGAACAATTACCGCAGCTGCTGGACCACAGCGTGCGCAGCCTCAAGTCTGGGCGCACCCTGGCGGACGCTGTGCTGGGCGCGATCGACAGCACCGAAGCGCCGCTCAAGCAGGCCATGAGCCGCATCCAGCGCAACGTGCAAATGGGCGTGAGCCTGCCGGAGTCGGTCAGCGACTTTGCCGAGTTTTACGAGCGCGATGAATTCCGCCTGTTTGCTCTTGGCCTGAAGGTCAACCACCGCTACGGCGGCAACGCCAGCGAGCTGCTGGAAAACCTGATCAAGATGATCCGCGAGCGCGAACAGGGTGCGCGCCAACTCAAGGCCATGACTGGCGAAACGCGCATGACCGCCTATGTGCTGGCGGGTTTGCCTATCGTCATGGTCGGCTACTTCCTGATGGTCAACCCGGGCTACCTGATGAGCATGTGGAATGACGGAACCGGGCGCCACCTGCTGCTGGCCGCGGTGGCGCTCGACATCACGGGCACCTTCGTCATGTGGCGCATGTTGCGGAGTATTTGAGATGGCCATCCTGATTTGCATCCTGTTGTCGCTCGCCGCCGTCGCCTTGATCGTCGGCAACCTGCTAGAGCAAAGGCGCCGACAACGCCTGGTCAGCCAACGCCTGCAAGGTCAACTGACCCGCGAGGACAAACTCGGCAGCCTGATGCGCCAGTTGGGCGCCAGCACCGTGGCCCAGCGCTCGGTCAGCCTGGACAACGAAACCCAGACCCTGCTCAACCGAGTCGGTTGGCGTAAAGCCAACCAGCGCTCCATGTTTGCCGCTTTCCAGATCGGCGTGCCCATCGTGTTGCTGGGCTTGACCCTGCTCGGCCAACAGCTGCTGTTTCCCCATGCCGGCTC
This sequence comes from Pseudomonas sp. 22072, assembly GCF_052046095.1. Taxonomy (NCBI): domain Bacteria; kingdom Pseudomonadati; phylum Pseudomonadota; class Gammaproteobacteria; order Pseudomonadales; family Pseudomonadaceae; genus Pseudomonas; species Pseudomonas sp. 22072. Next base: position 19,434 of record NZ_JBQEQE010000030.1, on the reverse strand, counting down.
ACCCTGGATTGCCCCGGCGATTGCCCTAGGCATCGGTTACTTGCTGCCCAAACGCATCCTCGCCCTCAGTGCGAAATACCGCCAGGAGCGTATCGCTCGGGAAATCTCCACCTTCATTCCGTTACTGCGCATCCTGTTCGAATCCGGCATGGCAGTTGAGCAATCGCTGCGGGTGTTGAGCACCGAAGCCCAGCGCTTGCTGCCAGACCTGACCCATGAACTGCGCCTGATCCTGGCAAGGGTCGACTCGGGCCTGGAACTGTCCGAAGAGCTGGGCAAGACCGCACGCCTGTTGGCCGTGGATGAGTTCACCGACACCTGCATCATCCTTCAGCAGTTGATCCACCAGGGCGGCGGCGCGATGAAATCCTTGCTGGCCCTCAAGCAGTTGCTTGACGACCGCCGCCTGACCCGCCTGCAGGAATACATCTCGAAGATGTCCGCGAAGATGTCCGTGGTGATGATGGTGTTCCTGTTTCCCGCCTTGCTGATCGTGCTGGGGGGGCCGGCCATGATCGCCATCTCCCGAGCCTTGAATAACTTTTGAGGAGCCTGCCATGAAACCACTGATCGTCGCCTTGAGCCTGCTGATGCTGGGCGGCTGTGCCAGCAACGGCCAGGTTCCGTGGGCCGGGTTGCTGGCGCCGGGCAGTTGCCCCAAGCCCAGCTCGGACCAGGAGCTGTCGCTGAACCTGGCCGATGACATGGCCAACGAAGGCAAGCTGCACGCCAGCCTTGCCAACCTGCAGAACCTGCCCAGCGCCCTGCCCCAGGTTCGTCAGCGCCAGGCCCGTGCCTATCGCTTGCTAGGCCGTCCCGACGCCGAGCCGTTGTACCGCAGCCTGCTGGGCACCTGCCTGGCCGCCGACGGTGAGCACGGCCTGGGGCAACTGGCGTCGGCCAAGGGCGACAACGGCCAGGCCATGGCTCACCTGCAACGCGCAGCACGGCTGGCGCCCACCGACGAAAAAATCCGCAACGACCTGGGCGTGGTGTACCTCGATCAACGGCGCCTTGAAGACGCGCGCTTTGAATTCATGACCGCCATCGAACTCAAGCAGAGCGATCAATTGGCGGCGGTCAACCTGGTGACCTTGCTGATCTATCAGGACAACTGGGAGCAAGCCGCGAAAGTGGTCGGCCAACTCGGGTTGAGCCCTGATCAGGTGACCCGAGCCCAGGCACGGGCGCAACACCTCAAGGACGCTGGCACGGCACCGCAGCGCCCAGTCAAAGATCAGGTAGCGGCGGTCAACGATACGCTGCCGGCCTCTGTGAAATAAGGAGTCGATGATGAAATTCCAATACCTCGCCGGCCTTGCATGCCTGGCCCTGCCCCTCCTCGCTTCGGCCATCGAAGCGGGGCCGTCTTCACCCCGGCAGGCCGAAACGGAAAACTGGATGGCACTGCAACTGAGCGGGCGCGCAGCCTCGGCCAACCCCCAGAAAACCACGCCGGCAGAACGCGAACAGGCGCTCAAGCGCTGGCTGGACAGCAACAAGCACCCGATTCCGGAGTTCTTTGATCAGAAAATAGGCGGCACTGCGCAAAGTGGAAGCAAGTAAAGCTACTGTGGCGAGCAAGCTTGCTTGCGCTGGGGAGCGAAGCGCCCCCAAGAAAAGCCGACTCCAGCTGCGCTGTCGAGCGGGAGCAAGCTCCCTCGCCACAGAAAGATGGCTCCTGCAAGGTTTGCTTGGGCCTTTAGTGCGCAGTCACCCGCTGGCGCATCGCCGAGTTGCTCGGTGACAACGCCAGCGCCAACTGCGTGCGGTTGTGCATATGGGTCAGGCGCAGCACCTGGGACACGTACAGCTTCACCGTGTTCTCGGTAATCCCCAATTCACAGGCAATCTGGTAGTTGGTCTGGCCCTTGCCCACCAGGCGAGCCACATCCAGCTGGCGCGGTGACAGCTGATTGAAAATCGCCGGGATCTCCAACGGCCCGGCTTCATCGGCCGATGGGTCCCCGTCATGGTCCTGGAGCGTCGGGTTGCGACGCACTTTGTCCAAGTCCATATACAAGTCATTGATCGACTCGGACAGGTACTGCAACTTCTGGTTGAGCGTGCCCAGCTGCAGGTCTTTTTGCCGTTCCTCCAACGCCGCTTCCTGGCGCTTGAGGCCTTCGAGCAATTCATCGAGGTTGATCGGCTTCTGGTAGTAATCGGCGATGCCCGCACGCAGGGCTTTGATCACATCCTGTTTGTCGGCACGACCGGTGAGCATGATCGCTTCGAACGCACGATGTTTGCCGGCGATCCGTTGCAGCGCCTGGACCAGTTCGATGCCGTCCATGTCCGGCATATGCAGGTCACACAGCACTAAACCAATCTGAAGGTCTTCGCCAAAACGCTGGACCGCTTGCTGGCTGGACTCGCACGGGACACAACGGTACCCGCTGCTTTCAAGAAATTCACAGAGTTCCTCCACGATCAATGGTTGATCGTCGACAACGAGCACTTTTACTGCAGACGTAAGCTTGTTCACGCGCTACTCCATGCCTGGCAAGCCAAATGATGACCTATCCTTTCTGACGAAAACTCCTACACAACTACTCATTAAACGTAGACGTACTTTCCGACTATGTACATAGCATTAATCAACTCGTGCGACTGATGGATCCAAAACCAGCTGCCGGCAAAACCTGTCAAAACGAAGGGCGCAAAGGGCTGTTTTGTTGACGCTTGCCCTGCCCGCTCAACGCGATTTGAGCTAAGCCATTGATGCATAAGTGTCCAGGCCACCATGACGATGCCGGCACCGATCAACGCCCCCAACAGGTAGTCGATATTGGAGGCCAGCCCCAAGGCGGCTAGCAACTTCACATCCCCCGCGCCAAAGCGGCCCAACGCGTAGCCCGGCAAGGTCAGTACCAGTGCCAAAGCCAAGGCCAGGCCGCCCTCGCTGCGGGGCGCGCCCAGCCAGGTCGACCCCGCCCACAGCAGGTAGATCAACGCCAGCAGGCCTACGCCCAGGGTCAGCGTATTGGAAATTTGGCGCTGGCGAATATCCTGCACAGCACATACGCCCAACCACAGCACAATCACTAGCGTCTGGATCACGTAAAAAACATCCCTTTTGGCTGAATGATTCTATGCTGATATCAAGTACTCGACTCAGGGTAGACGCAGTCATGAAATCGAGCCTCCCGAGAAAGCAAAAAGGCGCTGCGGCGATCGAGTTTGCCTTGGTCTTCGTGATTTTCTTTGCAGTGTTCTACGGCATGCTCAGCTACAGCTTGCCGCTGCTGTTGATGCAGTCATTTCACCAAGCGGCAGCCGAAGGGGTCCGCCGCAGTGTGTCCCTGGACCCCAGCACCGCAGGCTATTCGGCCCTGGTGGTGCAACGCGCCAAGGATGCCGCCCAGGCCCAATTGAACTGGATCCCCGGCTCATTGAAATTCTTGCCCGGCTATATCACCGCCACCTACACCAATAATTTGCTGACAGTGAAGATCACCTACCCCTCGGCCAATATCAAAGCGGTCTTGCCGGCCCTGGTATTGCCCGGGGTGGGCACCGTACCCAACCTGCCCACCAACCTCACTGCTACCTCGAGCCTTCAGTTTTGACGACGGGGGATAAATTGTTCGCACGCCTGCGCGGGCGCACCAGCGCCCTGGCCTTGGACGCGCCAGCAGCACCCGCGTCGGGCCTGCAAGTGCAACTGGACAACCTGGGTGGGGTGCTGAACATCTCGGGCACCTTGAAGCCTTTACTTGCCCAGCATCTTGCCAACGCGCCCAACCCCCCCTTGCAGACCTTGCTGTGTGCCGACAGCGCGCGGAGTGTCGAGGGCACGCCGCAGGAGTGGCAACGACACGGCCTGGACCTCGACTTCCAGGGCGCTGCTGGCCAGGTCCTGCATACCCGCGGCTGGATCGAGCCGGAGGGCGACGGCTGGGCCCTGCACCTGCTGGACATCACTGACCTGCTGGCCGACCGAGTACGGGTGCAGCAACGCGAACAGAACCACCAACTCGCCGCCCTGATGAGCGAACAGCTGCGCGTGTGCAGCCCCAACCGCCTGCCCGAGGTGTTCAGCGAACACCTGCGCAGCGTGGCCCAGCGTTGGCGCATCCCCTGCGTCGCCATGGCACTGCTCGACGAAGATGATCAAGGCTGGCGCATCTACAGTCACTACGCCGCTCACGACGCCCCGGCCTTGTGGCAGACCGGGCAACACCTGGGCACCAGCCTGGACAGCATCAACGGCAACACACCACTTAGCCTGGACATTGCCCAGGGGCGCAGCGACAACCCGCGCCTGCACAGTGTATTTGGCAATGCCGACGGCTTCCTGGTGCCGTACCGCGACAGCCATGGCGCCGCCGCGTGGCTGCTGTGTGGCTTCTATAACGGCCAGGCACACCACACCGGCGAGCGTGACTGGCTGAACCTGTGCGCAGCACTCGCCGCGCCGCTGCTGGGCCGTCTGCGCGAACAGCGTCACCACCAGCAACTGGAACGGGTAGAAGCCCTGCAAGGCCTGCTCGGCACTGGCTGGTGGGAACTGTTGCCCGCTACCCAGGAAATCCAACTGGCGCCACAATTGCTGCGCAACCTGAGCCTGGACGACGGCCCCACCCGCCAACCCCTCGGTACCTGGCTCGAGCTCATCCACCCCGCCGACCGTCAGGCCCTCGACAGCCGCCTGCAAGACCTGCAAGCCCTGGGCAAGCCACTGCTGACCAACGTGCGCCTGCAACGCACCGAGTCCGAGCAGTCGCCCCTGTGGTACCGCATACAAGGCCAAGTGCTGGGAGCCGGCAATGAACGGCGCTGGGTCGGCTTCATGCTCGACATCAGCGACATTCAGAACCAGCAACTGCAAGCTGCCGCCGCCCATGCGCGCCTGGACAACCTGATCGCCAGCTCACCGGCCGTCATCTATGTGCAGCGCTACGTCAACGGCGCGCTGCACCCAGCGTTTTTCAGCGCCAGCCTGTTGCCGCTGCTGGGCTGGACCTTGGCCGATTGCAACCACGACACCCTGGCGGCGCTGATCCACCCCGACGACCGAGAACGCTACTTCGAACGCACCCGCCAACTGCTGCGCGAAGGCAACGTGCGCAGCCGCTACCGCCTGCGCGACAAGCAAGGCAACTACCACTGGCTGCTCGACGAAGCCAAGCTTTTGCGCGACGACCTCGGCTTGCCGGTGGAAGCCGTGGGCCTTTGGCTGGACGTCACCGAGGCGACCCTGGCCGCCGAGCAGGTGCGCCAAAGTGAAGAGCGCTACCGCATCCTGGTGGAAGACTCGCCAGCGATGATCTGTCGCTACCGTCCCGACCTGATCCTCACCTTTGGCAACACGCCGCTGGCCAATTACCTGGAATGCCGGCCCGACCAATTGCCAGGCATCGACTTGGGCCAGTGGCTGTCGGATGAACAGCGCGCCGCCTTTATGCAACGCATTCAGCAACTGACCCCGGAATTCCCGGTGAGCACCGCGGAAATCAGCCTGCAACTGCCGGGGCGCGAACATGCCTGGTGGGTGTGGTCGGACCGTGGCGTCTTCGATGAACAAGGCGCTCTGATCGAAGTGCAGGCCGTGGGCCGCGACAACACCGAAGTACGCCGCTCCCAGCAGCAACTGACCCAAAGCGCGAAAATGGCCACCCTCGGCGAAATGGCCACCGGCCTGGCCCATGAGATCAACCAGCCGCTGAACGTGATGCACATGGCCATCACCAATGTGCTCAAGCGCCTGGGCAATGGCGATGTGCAAATCGACTACCTCACGGAAAAACTGCAGCGTATCGACGCCCAGGTGCAACGCGCGGCACGGGTGGTCGACCATATGCGCGTGTTCGGCCGCCGCTCGGAAATCGAGCAGCAACCGTTCGACCCCGCGCAGGCGCTGGAGGGCACCCTGTCCCTGCTCAGCGAAGGCCTGCGTGGCAAAGGTGTAGAGGTGCGCATCAGCCCTGCGGACTTCTCGGTGCAGGTCAAAGGCTATGTCGACCAGCTGGAACAGGTGCTGATCAACCTGATGGTCAATGCCCGCGACGCATTACTCAGCCGGCGAGAAAAAGACCCTGCCCTGCGCCCCTGGATTGCCCTGCACAGCGAGCACGACAGCCGCCATGTGCGTATCTGGGTCGAAGACAACGCCGGCGGGATCGACCCGCGCCTGTTGGAGCGGATTTTCGAACCGTTCTTTACCACCAAGCCAATCGGCGTCGGCACCGGATTGGGGCTCTCGGTGAGCTATGGGATTGTGGAAAACATGGGTGGGCGCCTGAGCGTCACCAACGGCGAGGCCGGCGCGAAATTCTGCGTCGAGTTACCCATCGCGCAAAACTCAATCAGCTAACCACGATGCGAAGCGAGCCGCTCTTGCTCTTGCTCTTGCTTTTGATCTGCTTGTGATCTTGATCTTAAGCGCCCCGTTAAACCACGCTGGCCGGAATTCGACAGTGATTTGGGGGGTAAACCGGCAGGGATGCCGGTTTAGCCGCCCCGCGCCATGGATGGCGCGTGGCGGCGCCCCCCCAAATCACTGGCGGATTGCGGGCACACCGAGCCTAAGCGAGGTGCCGAGTGGTGGGGCAAGAGCCTTTTGCTTACTTTTGGGCTCTTTTCAAAAGTGAGCCGCTGTAAAAGCGGAACCCTAAGTGGCCGTTACCGCAGGAATGGATATGTACTCGGTATACTTGTGTCGGCTGTCAGGCCGCTATCGCAGGCAAGCCAGCTCCCACATTTGGAACGCGGGGTGTCAGCCAGATAGGCGTCGGCTGTCAGGCCGCCATCCCAGACAAGCCCCCACATTTGGAACGCGGTGCATCAGATAGACCAACAGGCTAAATCACCAGAGAAGCCCGGCCCATATGGCAAGAGAGATTGGCACCGACTTCGGCATTGCCCAGGTTGATGCCCAAGGCGCTGAGCAAGGTGTTGACGACAGGGTCGAGAATCGGTGACAGCACATTCTGGATCAGCCCCACCACCGCCGTGGTAATGGTCGCCAACAGCCCGGCAACCCCAGCCAACGCGCCACTGGAGACACTGCCGCTGGGCGGTGCGTAAGTCACCTGCAAGCCATTAAGGGTCGCCGCCAGGCTGCCGACGATATTGGCGGTGCCCGGCGCGAACTTGTAGGTGGGCGGCGCATTCATCTCGGCCACCGGCGCAAACACCATCGTGCTGGTTTGCGCGGCAATGGTGGAGTTGGCTTTCAACAGCAAACCACCCCCCACATTGGGTGTACGGTTGGGGCTGCACAGCAGCGTCAGGACCACACAGTAGCGCTGGCCAAAATCGATCAGCCTGACCGGCTGCACATCGACTGCTGCGGAGGAAGAAAAAGCCGCCACCGGATCCACTGTACCGACCGCCAGGGTCGCCAGGGACGTAGTGGTTTTCACCGTCAAGGATTTGGAGGCCGGCGAGTCGCAATTGAAATCCGTGACATTGGTTTGCGCACTGCCGGCTTCGATGTAAATGGCCAGCGATGTGGTGACATCGACGTCAGCCACATTACAGGCCACCAGGCACAACACACCGCCAACCACCGCCGGCAGGTTGAGGTTCAACAAGCCCTTGACCACCTGGGACACCGGCGTGCCCAGGCCCGTCAATATGGACGCCACGCCAGAGACCGCCTTGATGATCGGCGCCTGCACGGTCACCAACGTGCGCACTTGCGCGGTGCGTACAAAAATCTGATCGGTCGGCGGGGTATTCTGCAAGCCCTTCTTGGCCAACACAGGATTGCCAATGGCCGACAGCTGCGGCGGTTCGATGACCTTGGTCTGGATCGACACATTGCCCACCAGCGGAATCGCGACCTGCGCCGCCGCACTCACCGCATTCTTGCTGCTGGACAACTGCGCCACCGCTTCCAACAGTTGAAACAATTGCACGTTGCTATTCAGCGCCGCCGTCGGCGTGCCGGTGGCGATGTCAATCAGGTCACCCACGGTCAACAGCTTGCTGTTGGGCGCAATGGCTTGAATCGAAATCACGTCATTGACGACCGCTGTGACCGCCGCACCGTTTTTCTGCAAAACCTTCACAGCAGCGTCGATCAGTTGAGTAGCCGAGACTGCGGTACTGAGCAAGGCATCGTAGTCACCGGCCTTCACGTTCAGGTTAATCGCCAGTTGGTCCAAATAACTGAGCAGGTTGACGTTGGTCTGCAGCAAGCCGTTCCAACCCGCCGCCGTGAGCGAAAGGTTGCCGCCGAGCAGGTTGCCGATGACCAGGTTGAGCAGCGGGGATTTGCCTGAATCGACGCTGGCCAGGCTGCTGCGGATCGACAGCTGCGCCACGGGCGGTGGTGTCGCCGCGACGGCGGTGGCGCTCAAGTTGATTTGCGGGGTAATCGGCGCACCACTGAACAGGTTCCACAGCCCATTGGCAACGCTGGTCATCACAGTGCGGGAAGCCACCACGCGGATAGCGTCGCTCTTGGTGGCATCAGCGGTAAACACACGGGTGTTCAGAGCATTGGTCGCCAGGGTGCCGCATGTCACCGCCAGGGTGCTGCCATTACCGACCACAAAACCGTTGCGCGCCGCATTTTGCGTGGCATAGGCGTTTGCGGTGGTGTTGGTACCGCATTGGCCACCGAGACTGGCTGCCTCCAACGCCGAGGTATCGGCGACGGATTGCAGCTTGCGCTTTTCCAAATACAAGCGCCCGCTGTCGACCGCCAGCAACGTAAACACCAAGGCCAAGGCCAAAGTGCCTGCCGCCATCAAGCCAATTGCACCACGCTGTCTGGAGCCGAATCGGGGAGACATCGAAGCACTCCTGCGCTAACTCTCCGTTGCACTGGAGTGTAGACAAGGCTTCGGCAGGTTGCTGGCAACTCGCCACATTGGCGACTGGCGGAGATGCCCTGATACGCCCTGATACTGTAGGAGCGAGCTTGCTCGCGAAAAACCTACAGACGCCGCGTTGATTCAGGAAGTACGCGTTATCGTTGACGTTTTTCGCGAGCAAGCTCGCTCCTACAGTGAGCGATCAGCGCGGCGGGTAGTTGGAAAGGATCTTGGTCACGGTGCTGCGGATGGCTTTGTTGCGTTCCTCGGGGTTCGGCGTGCTGGCCATCATCTGTTCGTCGCTGCCGCGCCACACCAGCTTGCCGTCCTTGCCGTCGAGCAGGTCGATCTGGATGGTCGCCACTTTGTAGGTAATGTTGCGCGTTTCGTTGTACATCGGCGCGCCCCAGTAACCATTCCACGGGCCGCCCCAGGCACCGCCATAGTTGGTGGTGACTTGCTGCTGGCGGTCTTCGACGATCAGGTAGGCCTGTACATTCAGGTCAGCCTTGGTACCCGCCGCCGCAGGACGCAAACCGCGCTGATCCAGCTGTTCGCCCACGGCCTGGCGGATGCGTTGCTCGGTGAGGTCGCTCTTGATCCTCGGGTCATCGGGACGGTACTGCAACGCTGGGTCTTTCCAGGCCCAATTACGGTAGGCGCCGAAGTCTCGGCTGGCGTCGAAATCGTGGTTGACCTGGTTGCTCTGGCAACCGCCCAGCAACATGACAACAGCAAGCGCAGCGATGCGACGAAGCATGGTGTTCTCCAAAAACAACGTGGGCCTGTAATGAGAATAGCTGCTAACTGGGCGGATAGGCAGCCATTGCCTTCTGCATCGCCTTGCGCAAGCTATCGGCGCGTTCGCTCAGGCTGCCCTGGCTGGTGGTTTCGGCACTGGTGCTCCACACCGGCTGGCGGGTGCGCGCATCGAACAGGCTGATACGCGCCACGGCCACTGTCACTTCATAGGTGCGCACCACGGGCACGCTGTTGTACATGCCGTAACCGTTGCCATAGCGGTTATAGCCGCCGTAGCCGTAACCATAATCGTCCTGGACCTGGCGCAGGCGTTTTTCCAGGCGTACATCGGCGCTCACAAGCAGGTCGGGCGCACGCCTGTCATGCAAGGGGCGCAAGCCGCGCTGATCGAGGGCGCCGCTGACCGCCTCGGCAATCTGTGCCGAATCGGCCCAGGCCGTGCCCGCCGGCAACTGACCGTTGAGCCAACCCCAGCTGCGGTAGGCGCCATAGTCGCGCACCGGCGCGGGGTAGGCGCTGGCATCAAAGGTAGTAGCCGCCTGGGCGGGCGCCGGCGGCATCGGTGCCGAACTGGCCACGTAAGGATTGGGGCTCGAGCACGCCCCAAGGCCTAGAGACAACAGGATTAAACCGAGACGACGCATGTCGACCTCCCACGCTGGGCCGCTTAAACCGGGCGGCAGATCCAGTGCAAATATCGCCCAAGCCCGGCAAAGCTTGGGTGACGACGGTGAGCGAGCTCCATCTCCAACAAGTCCTCCAGGTTGGCGCGAGCCTGGAATTCCACCGGCATATAGTCGTGGAACACCCGCACGCCACTTTGGCTTTCGACCTGCCACAGCCCTTCGAGTTGCGCCGCCAACTCCCGTGGGTCCAGGGGTTGTTGCGGCGTCAGGCTCTGCTTTTCGCCGGCCATGTCGTTCTTGCGCATTTTGCGGAAGTGGCCTTTGAGCAGATTGCGGTAGATCAACGCATCACGGTTGTAGAACGCCAGGGACAACCAGCCACCCGGCAGCGTCAGTTGGTGCAGTACCGGCAGGATAGCGTGGGGCTCGGCCAACCACTCCAGCACGGCATGACACAGCACCAGATCGTAAGGCTCGGTGAGTTGGCCGAGCAAGTCCTGCCACGGTGCATGAATAAAGGTCGCGCTTTGGCCCGCGTCGGCGAAGCGCTGGCGCGCACCTTCAAGCATCGGCGCAGCGGGTTCGGCCAAGGTTACCTCGTGGCCCTGCTCGGCCAGCCACAGCGACATGTGCCCCAGGCCTGCGCCGATATCCAATACGCGCAACGGCCGCTGCGGCAAGGCTTGCACCAGGTCGGCCTGGAGCACCGCCAGGCGAATCGCGCCCTTGGCACCGCCGTAGATTTTTTCGGCAAAGCGCGTGGCCAACTGGTCGAAATGACGATCACTCATGGGCAAACCGCCGTTCGCTATCGGCCAGTTTGGCGCGCACCACTTCGTTCATATCCAGCCCCAGCTCACTGCACAGCAACAGCAGGTACAGGACAATATCGCCGACCTCCTGGCCCGCATGGGCGAGTTTATCGGCGGGCAGTTGGCGGGATTGGTCTTCGGTGAGCCATTGGAAGATTTCCACCAGCTCGGCCATTTCCACGCTGGCAGCCATGGCCAGGTTTTTCGGGCTGTGGAACTGCTTCCAGTCGTTGGTATCGCGGATGCGGTGCAGGCGTTCGGTGAGGTGTTCGAGGTTCATGCGGGGGCTCCTGAATGGGTATAGCTTACCCGATCATTCCCACGCTCTGCGTGGGAATGCTTCCAGTGACGCTCCGCGTCGCCTGCGCGGATGACGGGACGCGGAGCGTCCCAGGCGGCGTTCCCACGCAGAGCGTGGGAACGATCAGTCGACAACGCTGAACTCGAGCCTGGCGGTTTGGCCGGCTTCATCCAATACGCTGAGCTGATAGCGGCCCAGCCGTTCAAAACTGGCATTGATGCTGTCCTGGTTCGCGCTGTCGCCCAACGGCGCACCGTTGAGAAACCACCAACGCCGGCCACTGCCGCCCAGGGCGGAGATGTTCAGGCGCAAGGCTTGTTGACTGGCAGCGGGCAGGCGCAGTTGGTCGCCTTCGCGTACGCCCACGATGGACAACGGCGATGAAGCGGCCAGCGCCGGCGGAGGGCAATCCGGGTCAGGCGCAGGAATGCGCGCTTCCCGGCGTTCAATCCTTGGCAACCAGGGCTCCAGCGGCGCCGGCCACAGCGCGATGTTTTTGGGGGTTGCGCCAGGGCAATGGGCATCGACCCTCAAACCCTTGGGGTTAACCCAGATGCTTTCCATCAAGCCCACGCTCAAGGGTTGATCCAATGCCTGCAAGGTCGGCGGCGTGGTGTTGTCCAGGGTCCAGGCAAAACGCTGGCGGCGGCAATTGGGGTCGCTGCGGCTCATGGGCTGGCCCAGCGGCCAACAAATCGCTGCCACGCCGATATTGGCAGGCACCGGTTTGACTGGCGCACTGATGCCGCGCTGGCTGTCGCGGTTGGTCAGCACGTCATGCACCTGCAACATCAACGGTGCTGCCGACGCCAGGCCGAACTGCCCCGGTACCGGCGTGCCATCGGGCCGGCCGATCCATACGCCAATCAGGTAACGCGGGCCCACGCCAATCGCCCAGGCATCGCGAAAGCCATAACTGGTGCCGGTTTTCCATGCCAGCACCGGCCGTTGGACCAGCTCGGCACGCGGGTCGCGGTCGGGCCGCGCTTGGCCGCTGAGGATGCGCCGCACAATCCATGCGGCGCCGGGCGACAGCAACGGCCGCTCCCTGAGCGTATCGTCCGGCTGTAACCGCAGGCTGGCGCTCTTGCCATCGCGGGCCAGGGCGCTGTAACCACTCACCAGATCTTCCAGACGACTGCCCGCACCGCCGAGGATCAGCGCCAGGTTCGGCTCGGCCAATGCCGGCAACGCCAACGGCATGCCACCGATGCGCATCTGCGCGGCAAAGCGCTTGGGCCCGTAGGCTTCCAGCAGCTGCACCGCCGGCAGGTTCAACGAACTGGACAACGCGGTGCTCGCCGGTACCGCCCCGGTAAAGCCCATGGAAAAGTTGCCAGGGCGGTAATCGCCATAGCGCCGAGGCACGTCCTGCAACAGCGATTCGGAGTGAATCAGGCCGTCATCCAACGCCATCCCGTAGAGAAAAGGCTTCAAGGTGGAACCGGGCGAACGCAGCGCGCTGATCATGTCCACATGACCAAAGCGTTTGGTGTCGTTGATATCCACCGACCCCAGGTAAGCGCGCACCGCCATGCTTTCTTCTTCCACCACCAGGATGGCTGCCGAGGTGTGCTCCGGCAGGCGTGCGCGCCAGCCCAACAGCAGGTCTTCGAGACGGCGTTGCAAGGTGGCATCCAGCGTGGTGCGAATCAGTGGCGGGCTGTCGGGGCGATTCAGGCGACGTGCGAGCAAGGGCGCCAGGCTCGGTTCCAGGCGTGGGGCGAGCAACAGGGGTTCTTCCAAGGCTTCATCCACCGCCGACTGCGGCCATACCTGAAACTCGGCCAGGCGGCGCAGCACTTTGTCCCGGGCCTGCTGGGCGCGCTGCGGATGACGGTCCGGGCGCAAACGACTCGGCGCCTGGGGCAATACCGCGAGCAACGCGGCTTCGGCGTGAGTCAGTTGTGATGGCGACTTGCCCAGGTACGCCCAACTCGCTGCCGCCACGCCCTGCAGCGTACCGCCGAAGGGCGCGCGATTCAGGTACAGGTTGAGGATTTCGTCCTTGGACAGGTGCCACTCCAACTGCGCGGTACGCCACAGCTGGCGTAACTTGCCGTGCAGGGTGCGTGAGTGTGGGTCGAGCAGGCGCGCAACCTGCATCGACAAGGTGCTGCCGCCGGACACCACTCGCGCGCCGCTCAGGTTTTGCCAGGTCGCACGCACCAGCGCCAACGGGTTTACGCCGGGGTGTTGGTAGAACCAACGGTCTTCATAGGTGAGCAGCGCGTCGAGATAATACGGCGACACTTCGCGGGTCTGTACCGGGTAGCGCCATACGCCATTGGCATCGGCAAATCGCCACAGCGGCGTGCCATCTTCGGCCAGCACCACCCGCGCCAGGTCGTCCTGGGGCAGGGGCAAGGGCCAGATGCGATCGGCGCCCCACAGCAGCGCTATTACTAACGCCACACAACCCAAAGCCCAGCGCAATAACTGTGGGAGCGGACTTGCTCGCGAAAGCGGTGGGTCAGTTGGCAGAGATGTCACAGGCACGCCGCCTTCGCGAGCAAGCCCGCTCCCACATTGGGCCGCGTACATCCGCAGGTGATTAAACTAAAACTCAAACGGGCAAACCTCTATGCTTGCAGGGAACTCGCCTGCGTTATCGACAACCAAAGGCACAGTTACGCCCACCTTCTCATCAGGACACGCACATGCAGGTAGAAAGCTTTTTCGAATGGTTGGGCCAGGCGCTCGGTTCCGTCATCCGTTTTATCGTCGACGGGCTCAGCGGTTTGTTCGGGGCCTTGACCCACGCCGGCGGCAACTTTATCGACGGCCTGTCACGCACCTTGGGCATGGACACCTCGATCATCAGCATCATCACTCTGATCGTCGGGTTGCTCTTCCTGTACTCGGCGGTACGCGCCTTTATGCGGGCCTCGATTATCGTGGGAATCATCTGGCTGATGCTGGGGCTTTGGCTACTCAGTTGGGTCGTGCACTGATATTTCGATCCTCTCCTGTAGGAGCGAGCTTGCTCGCGAAAAACTCAAAGGCGCCGCGTTGATTCAGGAAACACGCGTTCTCGTNTGACGTTTTTCGCGAGCAAGCTCGCTCCTACAGTGTCTTTCAGCGGCCCTTGATCACCATATCCACCGGCGTCTCGCCCACCGCCTGCCAGTTCGGCCGATACATCGACTCCACTTGCGGCGGCGGCACGCGGTAGGTTCCCGGTGTCACCGCACGCGCCAGGTACAACAAGTGCGTGGTGCCATAGCCATCCAGATTCATGGCCGCCACATAGCGATCATCCCTGAACTCCTGATGCTTGAGCGATGCGTTCTGCATCGACTCGCGCCACTCCTTCACCTGGCTACTGGCGTTCTCCAGGCTCGCTGCGCTTTGTGCCAGGTTCTGGTTTTCCAGTTCCAGGCCGGCGGGCAGCAAGTCCACCACCAAGGCATCCGGCACGCGTTGCTTGGCACTGACGGCCAGGTGCACCAGCACCAGGTCGCCGCTGTTGAGGCTGCGCAAATTCAACGGCTGGCCATTCATGCCCAGGTATTCGCGGCGAATACTCAGGTTCTCGCCACCCGGGGCAGGCGGCACTTGTGGGTAACCCGAGATTGTCAGTTGCTGGTAGACCGGCACATCGCTTTGATTGGTCAGGCTCAAATTGCCGGAAAGCAGCTTGCCTTCCAGGTTGAGCGTCGACTGTTGGTTGTTCAGCTCATGCTCCCCGTCGCTGCCATCCAACAGCACCTTCCACGCCGATTCGGGCTGGGCGAAACCCAGCCGCCCGGCCAGGAACAACGAGTTGCGCTCCTGGGTCGACAGATAGGGGCTGGCCGCCAACTGGTCCGACAAGGTAAACAGGCGCTCTTCACGCGTGCCCTTGGCCAAGTCATTTTCCTCCAGCAACGCCAGAATCATCGCTTGATCGCGCAACGGGCTGCCGTAGTCGGCCAGCCACTCCTTGGCACTGCGCTGCGCCGCCAAACCGGCGAGCAAGGCTTGATCGGCACGCGGCTGGTCGCCCATTTTCTGCAGGGCGATGGCCAACTGCACCAACGGCAAGCCGGAGCGTGCGTCGCTGCGCCGTTCGAACAGACTGCGCAACGCACCCAACGGCGCCTGCTGACTGCGCGCCAGCACCATACCGGCGTAGGCCTGTACGGCGAAACGCGTGTGCTCGGCGTTGTCGCTGTAATCCACCTCGATCAGGTTACGTTCCTGCACATACCGCAGCAGGCGCTCGCTGGCCTTCTTCAAGGCTTCAGGCGGTACTGCAAAACCCTGGTCGCGGGCGCGCAGCAGGAAGTCGGTGATATACGCAGTCAGCCAATATTCTTCCTCGCCATCAGCGCCCCACAAACCGAAGCTGCCGTTGTAGCGCTGCATGCCCAGCAGGCGCTCGATGCCCAACTCGATCTTGCGCTTGCGCTCGGCATCCGGCTCGCCCTTGATGCTCAGGCGCTTGAGCAGCGCGTCGTCGGCGTACAGCGACGGGTACAAGCCACTGGCGGTTTGTTCCAGGCAACCATAGGGGTACGCCTTGAGCGCACTGATCTGCGCGCCCAGGTTCAACGGCGGCCGGCTCGACAGGCTCAACAGCGCCTCACGCCCCGAGGCATCGAACTGATCCAGCGCACCCGCCGGCAAGCTCCACGGCTGATCCTTGATCACGGCGCGGTAATGCTTGAGCAAGGCCGGGTACGCCGGGCGTACGCCCAGGGTCCACTCACGGCTGAACGGCGGCAGGTTTTCCCCCGGCAGGTCCAGGCCATTGACCGTAACCTTGACCCTGCCCTGACCGAAACCGCCCCAGGCTTTTACCGGAATGCGCAGGGTGGTGCGCTGGCCTTGCTTGAGTTCAACCGATTGCGTGTCGCTGTTGACCAGTTCCAACGGCCCTTGCGTCGTTAATTGCACATCGAGTTTCTGCGCCTTGCCCGACAGGTTTGAGAGGTCCAGGGCCAGGGTGGTCTGGTCGCCCCCGGCCAGGAAGCGCGGCGCCGACAACTCGGCAATCAGCGGGGCGGCGATCACCGTCTTGCCTTCGGCCATGCCGTAGCGATCATCGCTCCAGGCTTGGGCCATCAGGCGCAGTTCGCCGTTGAAGTCGGGGATATTGACGCTGACTTCGCCCTCGCCTTTGTCGTTCAGCGTCACCGGGGCGCTTTGCAGGGCGACGATGGTTACGCTGGTGTCCGGGCGTTTGCCGCCTTTGGCCAACGCCGCGTCGCCACCAAATGCCAGGCTGGCCAGGCGCCCTTGGCCGGCTTCAATCAACTGGCCGTAGATGTCGAATTGGTCGACGCCATAGGCTTTGCGGCCAAACAGGCTGGCGTACGGATCGGGCGTTGGAAATTCGGTGATATTGAGGATGCCCACGTCCACTGCCGCAAGCAGTACGTGCACCTTTTGAGGCACACTGCCATCGGCGTTTTTGGCGGCGATCTTTACCGTCAGCGGTTGTTTGGGGCGCATTTTTTCAGGTGCAGTGAGGGTCAGGCCGAGTTTGCGCTGGGTGCGATCCAGCGGCAGGTGCAGCAAGCCCACGGCGCGTTTAGGCGTGATATTGGCTTTGCGCTCGCCGGGACGAATCACCAGGGCGCTCACATACAGATCGTGGCTCGACCATTTAGGGTCGAGCTTCACCGCAAAGCTTTTGCCTTCGGCCGGCACGTCGATTTCCTGCCACCACAGCGGGCCTTCGGCAGACTCCACCAACAGGTAGCCTTTACCGGCAGCCGGTGGCGTGACGGTGACGTTGGCGGTGTCGCCATCGCCATAGGCGGGTTTGTCCAACGCTAGCTTGACCTGGTCGGGGCGCACGGCGCCGCCTTCGGTGTTGTCCTGGGCCTGGTAGCCGGCCCAGAAACGCAGGCTGCTGACCAGCCCGGTCTGCGGGTCTTCGACCTCCACGCGGTAAGGGCCCCACTCCACCTGGAAGCTGACCTTGGCGGTGTCGCCCGCCTTGATGTTCAGGCTCTGCTCATCGAGGTTGAGGAATTTCTCGTTGAAGTGGTAGCTCCAGCCGTCATTCTCCGAGTAGTTCCAGTAGTAGTCGCGGCGCTCACGCACCAGGCGCACCTTGAGGTCTTGCGCGGCCAGTTTCTGACCGTCCTGGTTGGCCACCAGCACTTCGAATTCCACCGGGCCATCGCCGTTGGTTTCCTTGCCGTCAAACAGGCCACGCAGGCCCGGCAATTGCTCGGCCGGCCAGATCGGCTGCACCAGGCGCCGGGTGATCGGCCGACCGCCGGACTCCTGCAGGCTGGCTTGCACAATCAGTTGCAACGGCGACTTGGCCTCGGCCCACTTGCTTTCCAGGGTCAGCGCTTGCTCGCCATTGGCGTCGAGTACGCTTTCGTCCAGTTCGAAATCCTGGCTCAGCTCTTCTTCAGTGACGGAACCGAACTGGTAGCCCGGCAGGGATTTGACCGCCTCGCGCAGTGGCCGCACGTACACCTGGCCACTGACGCGGTTACCGGAGGCGGGCGCGCCGTAGAGGTAACGACCGTTGACCTGGATGACCGGGTTATCCGCCGGGCTCAACGCCGTGTCACTGCCCTTGAGTTCCAGCGCCAGGCGTTCGGGCAGGAAGTCTTCGACGAGAAATTCATAGAGTTGCGGCTTGCCGTCACCGAGGTCGAACACCAACTGCCAGCGCCCGGTCGGCGCCTCGCCAGCCAGCTGCAACGGGTATTGATACAGGCCCGACGCGTCGGCCTCCCACACGAACTTGCGGCTCACCTGTTCATCCGGGCGCCGCACTTCGACGCTCACCGGCTGAGGCTTCACCGCCTTGCCATCCTTGTCACGCAACAGCGCGTTGAGCAGCACGGTTTCGCCGGGGCGATACAAATCACGCGGGCCGAACACAAAGAACTGCAACGGGTGGGACGGTTGCCCGCCGATATCGAACTCCGCCAAATCCAGCGCGGCGCTGTCCAGGCGCAGCAGGCTGGTTTGCTCGCCCTGCTTGGCCAGTAACACCTGGGCTTTTTTCGGCAGCGGCAACTCGGCGTGGCCACCGTCTTCGGTCTTGCCCTGGCCGAGCACGCGGCCTTCGGCATCGAGGATTTCCAGTTCGACGCCGTTGAGTGCCTTGCCGCCTTCCAGGGCCTGGGTAAACACATCCAGGCGATTGGCGTAGCGGTGCACCGACAGGCCGATATCACTCAAGGTGAACAGGGTGGCCGGTTGCGAATAGTTGTAGGTGCCCGAAGCGCGCATCACCGCGAGGTAAACGCCCGGCTGCTGCAACTGCTTGAGGCCGGCAATCGGTAGCAACAGGGTTTCGCGGGTATTGCGCGCCGGGTTCAGGTCGAAACGCCCGCCGTACACCAGTTCGGCCATTGGCAGCAGTTCACGGGACTCATAGCTTTGCAGGCTGGTATTACGCCCCCACTGCGCCAGGAACGACGGCAGGGATTCGGGTTTGATCCGAAAGAATTCCACGTCGATCTTGTCGACATTCAACGCGATCACCGGCAGGCCCTCGGCCAGGCGCGTCGGCAACAGGGTGCCACGGCTGGCGAAGCCGACGGTGGCTTGCAGGTCGCGGGTTTCCAGGCGGGCGCTGTATTCGGCGGCGAGGGTGTTGCCGTTGACCGCCTTCACCCCTGCGTCCACGGTCAGCACCAGTTTGCGCTGCGGTTCAAGGTGGCGCAGGCGCAATTCCATCAGGTTATCGGACAGTTCCCAGGCGCCATCGACCTTGCCGGACTTGCTGTCTACCAGGTGCAGCTTGTCGGCGAATTTCTGATCGGGGTCCAGCGGAATGGAAAAACTCACCGACAGCGTGCTGGCCCCATCCAACTGCACCTCGGACACATCCACCACGCTCAGCTCACGCCCGGCATAGCGTTGCTTCAACACTGCCACGTCCACCGCCGCTTTCACCGGCTTCGGCGCTGCCGCCACGGTGGGCGCAGGCGGTGCAGCGGGTTTATCGGAAGAATCGCAAGCGCTCAGCAGGGCCAGCGCGCAGGCCAGGAACAGTCCTTTGTTAAGCATGGGGCACTCATAGTCAGAGGGAACCGAGGGGTGAACTATATATCAGCGCCGACCAAGCTGCTGCGGCGCCGGTCACATTGACCGACGGAGGGGCGGTTGGTTCTAGGTGGGCATGAAGCCAAGCCAAATCCCACAGCCACTGGAGATCAAACGGTGGGAGCTGGCTTGCCTGCGATAGCGATCTTTCA
>NZ_JBQEQE010000029.1:2840-58703 GCF_052046095.1 Pseudomonas sp. 22072 | reverse complement strand
TGTGGGAGCTGGCTTGCCTGCGAAAGCGGTAGTGCAGCAACAGATGCAGCGACTGACACACCGCCTTCGCGGGCAAGCCCGCTCCCACAGGGGAACTGCGTTTAACCCTGACTGGTATTAGTCCAAGCCCGCCCACCAACAGCAGCCTGCCTTCGCACAGCCCTACTTGAGCTCCTTCACCAGGTACTGCGCAGAAATCTGCGTAATCCCGGTCAACGCCCGGCGCAAAGCTTCCGGGTCCGTGCGGTAGGTTAACGGCGTATAGCCATAAACGTTCTGACCATTAAACGGCGTGACCGCTTCAAAGGTGCGCCAGATCATCTCATCGCCGCGATCCATCTGCGCTAACACGTTAAGGGTCGGATAAATCACACTGCTGAAACCCTGGGTCAGGCGAAAGCCCCACTCGGACACGGTCAGCTGAATCTGCGCATCAGCCGGCTCATCGTCGCCGACCACCTTGAGCGTCGACGTCTTACCCAACTCATCGACAAAGCCCTGCTTGAGCAACACGCCAACATCGAGTTTTTCCGCCTCCATCACCGTCAGAATAGCCACCGGCGTCGGCATCTCGGCCAACTGCCCAAGCTTCATGCCGCCGGCAAACCCGGCACCACTCAACGCCGCAGTACCCACCTTGGACGCCCCGCTGGCCATGCCAACACCCGCGCCAACCCCGGCACCCAGGGCCGCGCCCCAGGCCTGTTCGCGGCCGAAGTACACCATGTTCTTTTCCCACTTCACGGGCAGGACTTTGACGGTCTTGATCTGCGCGCGGTTTTCGGGAGTGAGGGGGTGGCTGACGCAGCCGCCGAGGATGAGGGTGGTGAGGAGAATGAGGAGGAGGTTTTTCACATTGGTCCTTTAATGTTTGGGGTGAGGCTTTCAGATTTGCATAGTCGTAGTGCGTTTGTTCGTGAGCAGTATGTCGGCAATGGGTGGCAAGACGTTAGTAGCTGCGTACACGCTCCGAAGCAGCGGCATTTTGATGCCTTGCGCGGGCTTGGTGGTGCGGCTTATAGTCCGGCCGTCGCTCAAAAAGCGACCGGGTTTGGCGACCCGAAGAACGAGCCCTCAATAATCCAGAGAGCTTAATGATGAATCGATACATTCCCCTAACCGGCCACGACTGCACCGTCCCAGCCCTGATCATCGACACCCAGGCACCTCTCGACGTCCTTCACGACGCCGCCGTGCACCGCATTCGGGCCGTCACCCAACTGCTGGAAAACCTGGCCTTCCGCGAACAACTCAGCAGCGATGCCGTCGTGCTTTCAGACTTCGCCCATTTGCTGGCCATTCCGCTGCGCGATGGGTGTGACTTGCTGGATGTCATCAGTCGCAGGCTGAATGCCGATCCGTCCTGAGTGAAAATCGGGCGGCCTTAGTGTCGCCCCCTTTATGCGTGAGCAATTCAACTTAATAAACCGGTCCACTTTTTTCGTCATTTCACGCAGCAAACCTGATCATCCGAAAGATAATAAAGTCCCTCCAGCTTTCCGCAAATGGAAGGAAGACCGAAAACCGATTCTGAGGCATAAGAAATAGGCAGCTCGGTTCTAATCGAACAGGCAAACTCCGAACTTTCCCACGTTGGAGTGACTATACCGCTCCAAAAACTTACTGCGTCTCCCTTATCAGACAATATAACAGGCTTTACGTATTCAATTGCGGCATTGGAGTCCCAATATAAATAACCGCGATACACAGCGCCACTTTCACCAAGAAAATCAGTTAGAACGATAATCTGAAAATCTGAGCACGTTTCCTGTTCGGCGAGGGGGCGTACAGTTGACTCATCCTCCACTGTTTCGTCCATCGGAAAAAACCAAACGCTATAGCTATCAAGATCATCAATCGTTAGCTCATATACTTGTTTGTCCGACACAAATCGCCCCCTATGTAATTAAATACAACAAAAGGGGACAGAATTACTTAATAGGCTCTCAATTCTAATTTAAATAAATCTGTCCCTTTTCTACCCATTTCTCCGAATTTTTATCCTGCTGGAACCGCATCGATATCAAACTCACCTTGCTCGTCAATTTCGGCGTCTGCTCTCAACACCTCAAAATCGCAGCCCCCTAAATTCAAATGGACATTTATTTCATACGCTCCACTTGAGGAGGGTCTTATAAATTCGACCTGAAGAGAATAATCTCCTTCAGGCAGTTCTAGAGGAACCGTACTCGAAATACTACCAAGCTCAACATTTCTATCTTTCACCGTGAAGGGAACTTTAAGAGCCCGAACCACGTCTGCGCTAATAGCGGGCACTTGCTCGTTAATGAAAACGCTAATTATATGATCCCCTTCGTCGATCAAAGCTCTAAAAGAGGCACTTCCTAACCTCCACGCAAATCCTTGCGCATAACTACGATCACTCCAATCATTATACGGCTGATCAAGCGAGCTTAAAAACACGCAAAATTGCGAATAAGACAAATATATACTTTCTCTAAACCCAGCCATTAGCCCACCACCTTAATTCAACAAAAGGGGACAGATTTACTCAATAGCCTTTGTACTACCACCACGAATTAAGTAAATTCGCCGCCCTCACAACTACCTGACTAACTAGGCAACGGTTTCTTGATCGCCATTAACAGAATCAAACAGTACGCCGACAACACCAGCCGCCATAAATCGCCGTTTCACTTCTTCACTTACTATGACCGCACCCAAATATTTTTTAAGTTTAAATATATGACTTGATCCGACCCTGCCCGGGTCAACCACTAAATTGTAGAAAGCACGATAGTTGCCGGCCATATCTGGCCTAACAGGATCATCTACCTCAAACTTTTTATAGCGAGAGCGCTTTTCATCCACGCAATCAATTTGCGTTTCAATAATCATCAAAAAATAGCTCTGGCAAACCACTTTATTGTTTATCTTCACCGGCTCAAAAACGACATGCTGATAAAGTTCGTCTGTCTCTGGCAAACCGGCGAGCGAATTTTTTGCCCTCTCGCTTAAAACAGGAATACTGGCGTATCCAGCGAGGGAATAATCAACTTCTTTACCGTCGAACCTTACATCGAGGGTATATGTGCCTGGCTCCATAAAATTAACTGGAGGATCACTGAAATGCCAGTTATCTACATGATGTACATCTCCGAGCACCCACCTATCGCAGACAGTTACATCTTGTCGCATTAAGTAATATCTCATTTCAGTCCCTCGTAAGCCATTTATTAACTTCACTACCCACGATTACTGCTTCTGACTTAATCCCTTCCAATATTTTTGTCACGAATCAACGAAAAAAGGGGACTGTCTAGTCCTGAAATAGGTTTACACCTGCTTCAGGACTAGACAGCCTTTAAACTCTAGTCTAGATAAATCTGCCCTCTTTTCTTGTCCCTTTTCTTCAGTCCCCTTTTCTTCAACTTATTCATCATCCCATAACTGCCCCGGCGGCGCATAGTTACCATCTTCCAAGATGCTGCACCATCCAAAAAGCCTATAAAACATTTCAAGATCCAATATTTGGTAGATATCAATATCAACTTTTTTTAACGACACCCGACCGTGTGCATAGTGAGAGTATTGCCCACCTACCCCACCTATCGCTCTTTTTTCAAGTTCTGCACGATCCCACTCCAGAACGGTTCCTGCAGCTTCTGGCAAAGGGTCCAAAAATTCAATTTCAAACTCCGTTGCAATTTTGCAAATGCAAGGAATCAGCCTTTGCTCGAGCAGGCTGTGGGTTAACAAATTCTCGGGAAACTTAATGCTTAATTTCATTTCAGAGCATCCTTTGGAACAACAACATAACCTGAAAAATTCTTTTCAAAAGTAGTCGCGGGGCTAAAGTACTGCTTACCATGAGGATCACTGCAAAAGGGGACAGATTTATTTAATGCGCCTTTAAACTCTAATATTAAATAAATCTGTCCCCTTTTCTCGTGAGATTAAAAGGTGGTACCTACCCATCCATCTTTACTGGATACCCACGCAGACCGTGACGGCGCGCAACCCACAATCAGAAATACAACTACCATTATTACGCTAATTTTTTTCACGTTTTCTCTCCGTGAAAATGTGAAAAATGGGACATATTTATTTAATACGTTTTTCAACTCTAATTCTAAATAAGCCTTTCCCTTTTCTCACTTTTTTATTCATCTCCGCTCTGGCACCGACTCAACTTTTTCCATTTATATGATTTCGCCACGGCACGAGCAGTCCCTCCAACAAGACTCGATCAACAACACCATCATCAATGGCGCCGACAAAAGTTGTATCCAACTGAAACTCAAAGGAAATATCTTCCTTTTCCGATAACTTTTTTACGGCACAGACTATTTCTTCCACTTCATCTAGATTTTTTGAATCCATATCAACAGACAGTATATTCGGTTGCAGTGCTGAATAAATCTCCAACATTCCACCCACCACTTCCGCGCCCCCTTCGTCTATCGCGTAAATAAAGGTTGGCGGGGCAATGCTCCATATTCTTGACGCAGCGAGCTCATTCACGAGCTGCTGCACATTAGATCTAATAGACTGATCTAAGTCTTGAGCCACGTAGAAAATCAACTTTTGCTTCTCATGTTCTAGCGGTACGGAATGCATTATTCAGCTCCTTTTTTTGGAGGGTATGCCGGGAGAGCCGACCCTGGACCGCCTGGATTATATCTATACCCTCCTGGCATATGCGCATCCAAATGCCGTGTATCAGGCAGTGGCACAGTAAGTGGCGAACCCTGAACATAACAAAAGGGGACAGATTTATTTAATATGCTTTTCAACTCTAATTTAAATAAATCTGTCCCCTTTCTCATAACCTCTTTCTGAGGAGACATATTCAAAACCCTCACTTTTAAACTCCACGTGAGGAGTACCATCTTCGGGGGAGCTCTCTCTAACCAACAGCATAGACTTAGGCGCTCCCAACTTAGCGCCTATCAAACTCACGGTTTTCTGCAGCTCACCGAAATTGGAAACCATACTAATTCGTTCTTCTCAACAAAAGGGGACTGATTTATTTAATGCACCTTTAAACTCTAATTTAAATAAATCCGCCCCCTTTTCTCTCTTTTCTTTACCCTTAAAACAGCAGTTAAACGACATAACATCCTTTTACGTTAGAAGTTTCGTATCTCCATGACTTTATTAGCCGATCCGCAGCGACAAAAACCGAATATCGGCAATCCCTAATCCAAGTTATGTAATACCGCCTGCCTCCGTTTTCATCAACAACCTTATCAAAGGTCTTATTTTTATTTACAGGCGACCAATATGAGTCGCCACATCCTCGAGTGCAGTCTTTGTAAAGGTGGGAATCGAAATGAGTACCTACCCATAGATTCATTCCATTTTCCCAATTGGAATGGGAAGGTGCGCAGCCAGCCAAGGCCGACAATAATACTACTAAAAGCCATTTATTAATTTTCACGCTTTTTCTCCGACTCAATTGCTGGGCGGTACTTATCGTACAGTGCTCCATAATTTACAAGCAGAGCAGGCGGCACGAACAAAAGGGGACAGATTTATTTAATAGGGCTTTACCGCCATCTCGAATTAAAATAAATCTGTCCCCTTTTACTCTTTTATTACATTTTTATTATTTCTATGCACTCAAGACGAACGAACTCACATCACCAAAATTCAAAAACTCTTGAAAACAAGAAGTAACGACACCTATATCTCTAGTTATGAAACTCGCCGGGTAATAGTCGCCCAAAATCTCAACTGAACTTGTCCCCATCGACGTATTATTAAGAGTACGCACGACGTGCTCACCATCTTCAAGGTATTGATTTAGCATCAAAAGATAATTTCCAGAATCAGCGTAAAGATTGATTTCATACGGTCCATATTCAGGCGTCGGTGAAATAGACAACGAAGCGACACCGTCAAATTTTCTATACTTGCTTATAATGGACTTCACATCTTCCAGGGACGGTTGGCGAACAAGAGGGATTTGCAATCTACCGTGTTCAGGATTAAGTGTATACCCTCCAATTATCATCTATTTTTCTCCTTAATGGACTTCATGCCTGACTCCCAGTAATAGTTTTTCGGAAGTCCCGTTTTATCATCTATAGCTTTCACGGTGAGCGATTTCAACTCAGCTTTTTCTGCGGCAGCAGCAATGTCACCTTTGCAGAAACCGCATACATCTTTTCCTGCGACCGTCATGGACATGTCCGCCCCCGCAGTTTTACCAGAGCTATATGCTTGCTGAATCACACCTATTTCTGCGTGGGCATCTTTCATATTTCCGTTTGGATAAAGCTTGCCAGGATTCGTAGCAGCTTTATCTGCAATCCTATCCGTGATCAACGAAGGTATTTTCGGGTCTGCCTCGTTGAGCGGACGAGAGGTCTGATTGACGTCTTGGAAGGTTTGTCCACCTACCTTTCCCTCTGCGGCTACTTTCGGAGCCGCGCCCTTAGCCGCCCCTTCTATAACATTCCTCTCGGCCAGTGCAGCGGTTTCGGAATCCGTAAACATGCTTGTTGCGTTTGCATTCTTAGACGCAGCGCCTTTGGCTGCTCCTAACTCTGCTCCTTCAACGACTCGCCCAGCAACCTTACCTGCCCCTCCTAACCCACCGCCGAACATCATGCCAACCATTTCGGCATGATCACCCTTCATAGTTTGCTGCACCGCGAGGCGCGTGTCGTCCTGATTCTTATCTTGGAAGCCCCGAACGATAGACTGTTCTGCTTTGTTGAGCCCGCCGCTCTGATCATATTTATCCAGCGCTGCATTACCCGCCTCCACGTCTAGGCGCTGCGCATTACAACTCGTAGGATCATTACACTTCAGCAGCGTAATGCCAGTTTTCTTATCGCTGATTCCTGCGTACTTAGTAGCCACATCGCTACGGCAGGATGAAGGGCTGGCTGCCCCACGGCACCCTTTCAAATCCTTAACTAAATCATCAACTTCATGGTGATTTAGGTAGTTATAGGCCGTGGCATTTTTCGCGATTTCAGCACCTTTCTGCACGTCACCGTCAGTCGCACCAGCGGCCGCAATTCCGACCAATTGCGAAGCGGCTAGCAACAACGCTGGATCGCCATCTACCACTTTCGCCAGTGAGGTTACCAGTGCTTCGTTAGCTCCAGCAGCGAGAGCGCCCGTAGCAAAACTGCCGCCGCCAGCTT
The DNA here is from genome assembly GCF_052046095.1 of Pseudomonas sp. 22072. NCBI lineage: Bacteria > Pseudomonadati > Pseudomonadota > Gammaproteobacteria > Pseudomonadales > Pseudomonadaceae > Pseudomonas > Pseudomonas sp. 22072. Next base: position 51,579 of record NZ_JBQEQE010000029.1, on the reverse strand, counting down.
CACTCAAAAGCCCGCCAACCAAAGCATGCAGAGCGATTTTTTGAGGCCCTGATTCTGACCATTTTTGGCCTTTCGAGTAATCGCCTACAGCGTTAAAGGCGACCGCTTGCAACGTGCTCTGCAACTGCGACCGTAGGGAACTACCGAGATTGTCTCCAAAACTACCGCCTTGAATAGCAGTGCTTAAACTTGCTTGGGCAACTCCTTGCGCCCCCGAATAGACGGCAAACCTACCGATGTCAGACGCGGAACTGAGGTCAAACCCTTTTGTAATGTGATTGACGTTGTCGCCAGTTACACCAAACGCAGGATCAAGCACGCCAGCGGTAAAACCTGCAGCTAACGCCCCAGTTGCATACCCCTTCAAGGCTTTGCTTGACGTAATGTCTTGAAAAGTTGCACCGATGTTTCCGCCGTTATTGATGAAGCTGACGGTGCTTCCACTGGCAACTGAAGTTAACGCAGCAGTTGCCATAACGTTGCCCCAACCGGCTGCTGCGGTCCCAACCGCCGTACCAGCTGAGACCATAGCCGAACTGCCTGCCGCAGCCATTGCCGTACCAGACCCGGCACTGGCACCCGCAGCAGCGCCCGCGACGCTACTTGCGGCCCCAGCCGTCAAAACTGTCACTACGATGATGATCGCCAGCATGGCTCCTTGGCCTAAGCTGGAATGGCTGTACTTGAACGAATCATGCAGTTCCTGCACTTGCCGCCAATCCACATCCCCACGCTTCTCGGCTTCTTTCAACCAAGCCAACTGTGGGTCTGCTTTGACCATCACATCAATCGTCTGGCTAACCGTGTTCTGATCAATCTGTTTAATGTCGATCTTCAGCCCGTTAACCGCCTTGATCGCCAACTCACCCTGTGCCTTCAACTCACTTTGGCGCAACGTCTCGTCGGTATTACCCTTGCCCTTGGCGCTGGTCCAAGCCAGGTCACCCTTGCTTTTCTCGTGACTCTCCTGGTGCAGGTCTTTGACTGCCTCGAACGTCACCGCACCGCCACTGGTGATCGCCAGGTCGTTACCACTCTCAAGCTTGGCCCGCTGATACAACTGATCACCGCCACTGACCAGTGACAGATCACCACCAGTCTTGATCTCAGTCCCCACATTCGTGACGTGGGTCACCTCATCACGCTTGGTCTTCTTCGCGCCCCAGCCCCCCTTCTCCTTCATGTCGTAAAGGCTGTAGGTGCTGTTCTGCGCAGCCAACAAACTCAACTTGTCCCCGCTATACAGATAAGCCTCATTCCCCGCGCTGATCCTGCTCGCCACGATCGTGGTGTCACGCCCCGCCTGGCTGACAAAATCCCCACCCGCCGTCAGCACGCTCGCCACTTGAGTGGTCTGGTCGTCCGAGGTCTTGATGCGTTTTTTGCCGTCCTTTTCCTTGCCCTCAACGTTGTGCATATCGCTGACCGAGGCGACGTTGAGGTCGCGGCCGGCGGCGATGTTGAGGTCTTTGCCGGCGGTGGCGGTGCTGCCGATGATGTTGACGTCTTGCCCGGCCTGCATGTTGAGGTTGCCGCCCGCCGTGACGCTGGCGGCGAGGTTTTTGACGTCGGTGGTGATGCTGGATTTCTCGCCGCCGTCGCGGGTCTCGTGTTTGACGCGGGTGTCGCTGGCGGCGATGAGGTTGAGGTCGCGGCCGGCGGTTAAGTTAGCGTCGTTGCCCGCTACCAGGGCACCTCGGTTGGTGAGGTCGCGGCCGGCGTCGATGGCGAGGTTTTCGCGGGCGACGATGGTGCCGGCGCTGGTGTCGGTGAGGGTGCGCATGCCGGCGCCGTCACGCACCTGGATGGTGGTGGTTTCGTTGGTGATGTCGCCTTTGAGCGCCGTGAGGCTGACTTGTTTGCCGCGGATTTCCCCGGCCATGGCGTTGCGGATGCTGTCTTGGGCCAGCAGGTTGAGGTTGTTGCCGGCTTCGACCAGGCCGCCGGTGTAGATACTGCCGCTGCTGATGGCGGAGAGGTTGTTGCTGGCGCGCAGGGTGCCGACGTTGATCAGGTCGCCGCCGGTGACCAGGTTGAGGTCGCGGCCCTGGATGAGGCTGTTGCCGCGCACGTTGCGCGAGTCGGCCTGGGCCAGGTACAGCACCGGTACGAGCACGGTCTGGCCGTCGATGACGCGGTTTTCCATCCACACGATGTCGTGGGTCAGGGCGCCGACTTGCTGGTCGGTGAGGGCCACGCCCAGGCTCAGGCGCAGGGCGTCTTTGCTGGCGAGGCCGTTGTCCATCAGGTAGCGGAACTGGTCGGCGTCGCTGTACAGGCCGCCGGCGAGGAAGCGTTGGCCGGTTTGCGCGAGGACGGCGTCGCGGATCAGGCGGGTTTCGTACTGGCCGTCACCGAGGCGGCGCCAGGCGTTGTCGGCGGTGAAACCGAGTTTGCCGAGCATGTAGTCGGAGCTGAAGAAGCCCGACACCGAGGTGAATTCGGGGTTGGTTTCGATCAGGTAGTGGCTGGCGGGGTCGGCGTTTTTGACGAACAGGCCGTACTCGCCCTTGGGCAGTTGGAAGGTGGGCGAGGTGGTGGGGTCGACCGGGGCAAACGCGGTGCCGGTGTAGTCCACGGGCACGAAGCCGCCACCAGGGGCCACGCCTACCACGGGCAATACGCTGCCGGGCGCCTGGGCGCTCGGGTCGTTGGCGTGTTTGCTCAGGTTGATGTTGATGCCGCCGACGGGGATGCCGGTCTGGTCGTCGCCGAGGGTGCCGGTCAATTGGGCCAGGGTGTTGTTGTGCAGCGTGCCGTTTTGCAGGGTGCGGGCGACGTTGAGGTTGACCGTGCCGCCCGCTTGCAGGGTGGCGTCGTAGCCGGGGCCGCTGTTGTTGGTCCAGGTGGTGACGTCACTTGCGTAGGCGAACGGCAGGCTGTTGGGTGAGCGGCTTTTGAGTTCTTCGAAGCGCGCCTTGTCGAAATTCCCGGCCGCCGTGGCCGCATTGAACGCGGGCACGTCGACGTATTGCATGCGTTCAAACAAATCGTCGGAGACGTGACCTGGCGTGCCGATGACAAGCTTGCGCTGGCCCGTGCGCGTGGCGGCGCCCTGGTTGAGCAGGTCACCGGCAGTGATGCTCAGGTCGCCATTGGCGGCCATCAGGCTGTAGCGGTTCTGCACGTTGTCGCCTTGCAGCAGCATGTTTTTGCCCGCCACCAGGCGCGCCGCTACCGAGTCCTTGGTCGCCGCCTCAAGGTACGTCTCGTAGATGGTGATCTCGCCACGTTCCCAGTTGTCGCTCTCGCCGCAGTGCTGGCCACAGATCCAACTCAAACTGCCGGTGGTCAGTGTTTGCCCGAGTTCGAACTCATCTTTGGCGTTTTCGATAAAGCCCGCATTGATGCCGATCGAGCCTTCGCTTTCCACGGTGCCGGAGCGGTTGCTGAACAGCACGGCACGCCCGCCATCGCGGGCGGCGAAGCTCAGGTTGCCTTTGCTGTAGACATCGCCATAGCTGTTGCTGAAGCCATTGCTGCGCAAGGTCATGTCGCCGCCGCTGAACAGCAGCGTGTCGGCGGCATTGGTGATGCCGTTGACCGCGGTGAGGTTCACCGCGCCCTGGGCACCGAGGGTGCCACGGTTGTTGATTTGCGCGGCGGCGATATCCAGTTGCTGGCGGGCGGTGAGGAACCCGAGGTTGTCCAGGGTGCCGTCCAGGGTCAGGCGCGCATTGGTTGCGGCCAGGCGGCCGCCGTTCTGGCTGAGGTTGTTGGCGGCGACGGTAAGTGTTTGCAGGGCCGAGACGCGGCCGCTGTTGGTGATATCGCCCGTGGTGATGCTGATGTCACCGTCGCTGAGCAGTTCGCCGCCGTTGTCCAGGCTGGCCACGTTGAGGATCAAGCCCTTGGCGCTGGCCATGCGGTCACCGGCCTTGAGGGCCAGCCCTTGGGCGCTCTTGTAGGTGAGCACGTCGTTGAGTTGCACGCGGCCCAGGCCGTCGACCTTGCCGAATGCCCAGTCGGCGCTGCCCATGCCCTGGATATTGCCCTGGCTGCCTGCGAGGCTGGCGGTGTTGAGGTGGAACAGGCCGGTGCCGGCGTGTTGCAGCATGCCGTTCTGGTTGTTGAGGCTGGCGGCGTCAAGGCTGAAGGCCTGGCTGCCGAATTCGAGGGTGCCGTTCTGGTTGTTCAACGCACCGCTGAGGTTGAGTTTGCTGCTGGCGCCGCCCAGGGCACGCAGTTGGCCGTTGGCGCTGTTGTCCAGGTTGCCGCCGGTGAGGGCCAGGCCCTGGTTGGCTTCGATCAGGCCGCCCTGGTTGGTGAGGGTGTCGCGTGAGGTCAGGTTGATCTGATTGCCGCTGACCTGGCCGCCCGCGCTGTTGTCGAGGCTGGCGCCGCTGACGGTCACTTGTTCTTTGCCGAACAGTTTGCCGCCACGGTTGGCCAGGGCTTCTACGGTCAGTTGCAGGTTACCGACCAGGCTGGCCATCAGGCCGCCGCTGGCGTTGTCGACGCTGTTGGCGGTGACGCTCAGGCTGTCGCCCTGCACGGTACCGCCCTGGTTATCCAGGCGGGTGGTGTTCAGTTCGGTGAGGGCGCCGCCGCTGAGGATCAGGCCCTTGCGATTGCTCACATCCTGGCCGCTGTAGCTCAGGCCTTCGGCGCCGGCCAGCAGTTGGCCGTTGTCGTTGTTCAGGTGCTGGGCGGCGATATCCAGGCGCTTGCCGCGCAGGGTGCCGCCGTCGTTGTTGAGGGTGGTGAGCTGCTTGACCAGCACGCTGCGTTCGCCCGCGTCGATCTGGCCGCCGACGTTGGTGAGCAGGTCGCTGACCTTGAGCACCACGTCGCCGCCATCGCTGACCAGCGCGCCTTTGTTGCTGTTGTCGAAGGTTTGCGCGGTGACGTCGACGGTCTGGCCCAGCAGGATGCCGGCGCTGTTGTCCAAGCGCTCGCCTTGCAGTTGCAGCAAGCCTTCGCTCTGGATGCGGCCCTGGGCGTTGAGCAACTGGCCCGGGCCCTTGAGCAGCAGGCTTACGCCCTGGGCGCCACCGGCCAGCAGGCCGGCGTTGCGGTTGTCGAGGCCCGAGGCGCGTACGTCGAGGTGGTCACCCAACACGCGCCCGGCGCGGTTGTCGATGTCGCCGCCGGCCACGTCGAGCAGCAGTTGTTTGCCGACGATCGTGCCGCTCTGGTTATCCAGGTTCGCGGCGTGCAGTTCGATATCGCCCTGCCCGGCCTGCAAGCGGCCCTGGGCGTTGTTGAGCTGTTGCGCAGCGGTGAGGGTGAGTTTGCCGGTGTCGGCGCTCAGTACGCCGCCTGCGTTGCTGCTGAGGGTGCCGGCCTTCACGTTCAGGTCGGTGCTGGCCTGGGCGAAACCCTGGTTGTTATTGAAGGTGTTGGTAACGGCGAGGTTGAGCGCGCCACCGTCGGCCTGGATCAGGCCCTTGAGGCTGTTGTCGAGGTTGCTGGCAGTGACGGTCGCGGTTTTGGCCACCAGCACGCCGTTCTGGTTGTTCAGGTTGCCGGCGTTGACGGTCAGGTCGTTGGCGATGACTTGGCCGCCGCTGTTGTTCAGGTTGGCGCTGGTGAGCACCAGGCTGCCACCGGCCATTTCGATACGGCCCTGGCGGTTGTCCAGGGAGGCGCTGTTGAGCGTGGCGGCCTGGCCTTCGCCGAAGCGGATCAGGCCGCCGAGGTTGACGATGGCCGGCGAGTTGATCGCCAGGCTCTGCTCACCGAACAGGCGCGCAGTGGCGCCCTGATTGGTGAGCTTGGCGCTGCTGACCTCGACGCTCTTGGCCTGGATGATCGCGCCCTGGTTGGTCAGCGCTTGTGCGGCGGTGATCGCCAGGGCGCGGCTGGCCAACAGGTTGCCGCTGGTGGTGACGGTTTGCGCGTTTACCACCAGGTCGCCCGTGGTGTTGCGGCTGTTATCGGCGGCGACGCCGGCTTCGATGATGCCCGGGTTGTTCACGCTGGCCGCGTTGATTTCGATGCGCTGGCCGGCGGCGATGCTCTTGCGGTTGACCAGGGCCTGGGCGCTGGTGACCTGCACGTTGCCGTTGGCGTAGACCTTGTCGGTGAGGTCGACGTTTTGCGCGGTGACCTTGACGTTACCGGTGGCCGCCGCCTGCGCCATGCTGAGGCGCCCATTGGCGTCGAGCTGAATATCGCCACCACTGGCCGCCAGCGTGCCGTCGAGCTTCACGCCCACACCGGCCTCGGTGCCCACCAGTTTGATCGCGCCGGCATACATGCCGCCCAGGGCCGAGGAGTCGATCGCCAGCTCGGGCTTGGCGCTGCCGTCATCGGCACGGGCGGTGGTTTTCAGGCTTTGCGCGTCGACGTCGTTGCGCCCGGCGATCACGTTGAGTTCGCGGGCGTTGATTTGTGCGTTGATCTTGGCCGAGCGGGTGATGATATCGAAGCGTTCGACATTGCTGGCGTTCAAGCCTTCGCCGTCGATGGTCACGGCGCCGCCATCCACTTCATAGCGCTGCAACTGGCCGCTTGCATCGAGTACCGGTTTGCCGGTGGTGAGGGTGACGTTGGGGGTGTTGATAAAGCCGCAACCGCTGCACGTCACGCCGTACGGGTTGGCGACGATGACCTTGGCCGACTGCCCCGCCACTTCGGTATAGCCGCGCAACTGGCTGGGGCTGCCGCCGTTGACTTCGTTGAGGATGACGTTCGCCGCGCCGCCCTTGAGGTTGGGGTTGCCGACAATGATCCCGCCCAGTTGGGTGTTAGTCATGGTGCCGTTGGCGTTGTTGAGGATCACGCCGTTGGGGCCGACGTTGTAGTCCTTGAACTGGTTATGGGACAAGCCCGCGCCATTGGGGGTAGCGATGTTTACCACCGGCACGCCATTGCCCGCCGCGCCCACGGTGGTGCCCGGCGCACTCACCACAATGCCCTCGGCCTGGGCCAGCAGCGGCTGCCAGAACAGTGCGTTGGCAAGGATCAACGCCAGCCCGCGCTTGGGCAGGCCGAAGAACGCGTCCCGGCGCTTCAGGGCGGCAGAAGGTTGGCGGGCCAGGAAGGCGAATTGGCGAACATCCATTGTCAGGCTCTCATGCAGCGGGGCGTTGAATTACAGGAAAAAATCCATGCGGAAGTAGATCGGCGCTTCGCGCTCGGTAACCACACCGGGTCTTTCTAACGAATGGGCAAAGGTCACGCTGGTGCTGACGTGTTTGCCACGGGCGAACAGCTCCAGGGAGTTGCTGGACACCCGGCCATGAACGTTGTCGTTGTAGCGGTCGTTGCGGATCACGCCCTGGTCGTAGCCGACACTGGCGCCGTACTCGGCGAAGGCCGGGCGCATCCAGTCGAGGGTCACCGGGCGCGCCCAGCGCACTTCGTTGCGCCAGTAGCCGCCGCTGTCGCCGGTCAGCAACTGGTCCTTGAAACCGCGCACCGACGCCGAGCCGCCGAGGCTCATGCGCTGGGGCGAAAACAGAATGTCTTCGCTGCGTTGGCCGGTGGCCAAACTGCTGAAGCTGAACGACTCGCCCCACAGGCTGAACGGTTGCAGGTAGCTGACGGTGGCGGTGTATTTGCGGTAGCGCGAATTGGGCTGGCGCCGACCGAGCGGGTCACGCTCGTCTTGAGACTGGGCGTCGAGCAGGCCGATGCCGCTTTGCATGCCAAGGTCCAGGTTGACGAAGGCACTGCCGATGCGCCGACCGTGGTTGACGCCCAGTTGCAGTTCGCTGAGGCGGTTGCTGCTGGCCTCGGTGCGTGCGTCGAGGATGTAGTTGTTGGTGCGCAGGTGCGCCAGGCCGACGTTGACCGAGGTCTTGCTCACATCGTCGCGATGGATCACCCGCTCGGCGCGCAGTTGGTGGTTCTGGTTGTCGCCGTCCTGCTTGAATTTGAAGCCGTCGGTCAGGCCGTAGGTGCGGTAGTCGCTCTCGCTGTAGGTGTAGCTGAAGTTCCACCAGCCCCAGGGCAGGTTGTAGTAGAGCATGGTGTTTTTCGAGGTTTTCTGGTGGTCGGTGATGGCGTCATGGCCGCCGCGCAGCATCAGTTGGTCACCCAGGCCCAGTGGGCTGTCCCACTCAAGGCCAGCGCCCCATTGCTGTTCGCCGGTGCTTTTCTGCCCATCGTTGTTGCGCGACAGGCTGGCGCGCCAGGGCTTTTGCGCGGTGTTCTTGACCACCACGTCGCTGCCGCCGATTTGCTTGCCGGGGGTGAGTTCCATCTGCGCCTGTTTGGACGGCAGGCGGTTGAGCTGGTCCACCAGTTGCTCGATTTCACGCAGGTTAAGTGCTTCGCCAACTTTGCCGGGAAAGGCCATGGCCAGTTCGCGGTCGGTCACCGTGCTGCCTTCGGCGCTGCGCAACGCTTCGAGTTTGCCTTCCACCACCAGCACTTGCAGATGGCCGGTGGAGAGGTCTTGCTGCGGCAGGTAGGCACGGCTGGTGACGCGGCCTTTGCCGAGGTAGTAGTCGGTGATGGTTTTGAGCAGGTCGTTCAGTTGGGACACGCCCAGGCACTGGCCGATGTAGGGCTTGAGCAAGCGCTCGCGGTCGGGCGCCGGCAGGCTGTCGGCGCCTTTGAGTTCGATGGTTTTGATCGGGAAGCAACGGGTGTCGGCCGGGGTTGCCGGGGCTTGGGGCTTGTCCGCTTTGCCGGGCAGATCCTGAAGCTCCTGGAGGCGCCGCTGTTGCTCTTCGAGCAGGCGGTTCTGCCGGTCGCGGATCAAGTCTTGATCGCCAGGCGTGGGGGCGGCGGATGCACTGTTCAGGCCCATGCAGGTGAGCAGGAGGGTGCAGAGCAGTAACCGGGTCCGTGGCAATAACGAAGACATGTTCGATCCATCGAAAATCAAGGGCCGCGAAACTAACATCGAACTTCCAGCCCGCCTAGAAACGGGCGACGTGGGGCCGTTCGACTGATTAGTTTTCTAACCTGTTGATTATTAATGATAATTTTTCATCAAAAGAGTTTAAGTCGGGCACTTGCAGTGATTATTCCGACAAGTGGCAACTGTTTTGATGGCGATTCGACGAATGACTTTCCGACTGCCATTACTTAGCCATCAGATGTTCGCCGAGTTAGGTTAGTACCGGAGAAGGGGGAAAAGTTCGCGGGGGTTTTGTGAATTGGATCCCATTTATCGGAATTGCGACACGTGCGTTGAATCAGGTGGGGAGCACTCGCGCCATTTTGTAGGAGCGAGCTCGCTCGCGAAAAACTCACAGGCGCCGCGTTTATTCAGAAAGCACCCGTTATCGTTGGCGTTTTTCGCGAGCAAGCTCGCTCCTACATAATGCCCTTGACTTTGTCGGGCACCAGGGTCAGGCCGGGGCGTTCGACGTCGCGGGAGACATGGGATTTCACTTCTTCGACGCCGCCTTCTTCGTCGTTGTGGATGACCAGCACGCCGGGGCGGCGCAGTTGTTCGAGGTCGCCATCGCCCAAGTTGAAACTTTCACTCAGGTGCTGGTCGCTCAGCGCATTGGCCTCGGCGCGGCGCTGGGCGAATTTGCGCCCGCGATGCTGCTGATAACGTGCCCAACTGATCAGGATCACCGCATTGAACAGCGCGATCCACAGGTAAACCTGCAAGGTGTTGAGCGCCGCAAAGATCGGCGCCTCGATGCGTGGGCCGCCGTGGGTTTCAAGCATGGCGCTGATGCCTCGCGCCAGCAGCCAGATCAACCCACCCCAGGCCAGCAGGGTCAGCAGCACATCGACGATCCACATCAGTGTGTTTTGGCGAGTTCTGACCAGTTTCATGATCACGCCTCCTCTTGTGCAGGTTTGATACCGCGGTCCGGGCTGACCCAGCGTGCGCGTTTCTGATGCTGGTTGAACAACACCTTGGGAAAGCTGACCAGGGTGGTGAGCAGGCTCACCAGCCAGAACACCATCGGGTACCACACGGTCCAGAACAGGGTTTTCCACAGGTCTTTTTCGTAGCGCCGGTCGATCAGGATGCTCACCGCAAACTGCAGCAGGCACACCATCGCCAGCACCAGGCCGGTGAACGCGGGCGGCACCAACGAGCTCACGGTGATCGCCGCCGGCAGCGTGACGAATTTACCCACGGCCCAGAAGATCACCGACAGCAGGAAGGTGAAGGCCCAACCGGTAGACAGGCAGTACTCGAACAGCAGCGGCCACAGGTAGCGGTGGCGCCATTGCCAGATGCCACGGATGTTCTTGAACAGCACTTCAGCGCCGCCCTGGGCCCAACGCAGGCGTTGTTTCCACAGGCCGCCGACGGTTTCGGGCATGAGGATCCAGCACAGCGCGCGCGGCTCGTAGAAGATCGCCCAGTGATCGAGTTGCAGCTTCCAACTGACATCGATGTCCTCGGTGATCATGTCGGTGCTCCAGTAGTCGATGCGGTCCAGGGCCTTCTTGCGAAACGCCACCACCACACCGGAGACCGTGAAGATCCGACCGAATACCCGCTGGGTACGCTTGATCAAACCGATGATCGAGGAGAACTCGCCCACCTGCACCCGGCCGATCAGGGTCGAGCGGGTACGAATGCGCGGGTTGCCGGTGACGGCCCCCAGGCGCGGGTTGTCGAGCATCGGCGCGACCATGTAGGCGGCCGCGTTTTTGTCGAGCAAGGCATCGCCGTCGATGCACACCAGGTATTCGCTGCGGGCGGCCACGGCGCCCATGCGCAGGGCCACGGCTTTGCCCTGGTTCTGCGCCAGGTGCAGCACGCGCAAGCGCGGGTGTTGCAACGCCAGGGCATCGAGAACTGCGGCGGTGTTGTCGCTGGAGCCGTCGTTGACCGCGATCACTTCGATGTTCGGGTACAACTGGCCGAGGGCCGCGCCAATGGTGTCAGCGACGTTATCGCCCTCGTTGTAGCAAGGGATGATGATCGAGATCAGCGGCTCGCCGGCCAGGGTCGGCGCCGGCGTGTCTTCTTTCCACGGCCAGTGGCGTTCCCAGTGCAGCCAGAAATACAGGCCACCGGCTATCCATAGTGCCGACATGAACAACGGGTAGAAGAACACGAAGTCCATCAGGAACTGCCCGGTCACCAGGAAGATCAGGCCCAGGGGCAAGCCCAGTACCAGTGCCAACACGAATAGAGCCAGGATTCTGTCAACCATGATCAAGGGTTCCATTGGTTGGAGAGGGCCGGACGAATAGTTTTCAAGTCCGGGGAGTTTTCCAGGAAGTTGTCCGGGTAGTAGCCGAAACTGGTGACGCCCTGGCGTTTGAGTACACCCATCCACTCTGCCAATTGCTCAGCGCTGATATCCGGTGCGGCCTGGGTGCGCCAGTCTTTGGCTTGCAATTCGAAGATGGTTTTTTCCATGGCGCCGGGGCGCGCCTTGACCGTGGCGATGAGTTTTTCCAGCCAGGCGTTGGAGGTCTTCACTTCCTGGCCTTCCATCAACGGCATCGCCATCGGCGCGGTCCAGTCGTAGGCCTGGAGGAAGTCATCAAGGTTCTGCGCGAACCAGGTTTCGCTGCCAGGGTTGAGCATCGGCTCGGCGAAGATATTGCGCGCGGTGAGTACCTGCGGCCCACGGACAGCGCGGACCTTGGCGGTGAGCTCATGGGTGAAGTCGATCAGGTAGCGGCTTTTGAAACGGGTCCAGCGCTGCATCACGGCCGGGTCGGCACGCAGGGCGGCGATGGTGTCCGGCAGGCCTTGGGCCGCATAGGCCTTGAGCGCTGCGGGGCTGGCGTCTTCGAAGTCGTTGAACACCGCATCATCGTGGTAAAGGATGCCGTCAATCGGCCCTACACGCGCCAGGTCTTGGTAGATCTCACCGATGATCTGCCGCACCTTGGGATCAAACGGCGACAGGCGCTTGTATTGATCCGGGTCGGGGCCGACCTGGCCGGTTTCCGGGTCCCAGCGGGTGACACGCGGCAGCTTGGGGTCCAGGGCAAAACTCAGCACCGGCATCCAGGCGTACACACTGGCACGGGCACGGGTGTGCAACTGCCAGGCGACACGGTTGAAAAGATCGGCCCGCATCGGCAGGTGACGGTTAGGGAAGTACAGCGAATGCACCAGGCCGTCGCCCTTGGGGTCGGCGAAGGCTTGCAGGAACACGGTGCCAGCACCCATGTCCACCACGCGCTGAACCAGCACGTCGAGGTTGCGCGCCTGTTGGGCCGGGTCGGGGTCGTACACGTTGTCCAGGTCTACGTGCAGCACGCGCATCGGCGCTTTGGTCTGCACGGCGACCATGCTGTTGGCAAAATGCTCGCCGTCCGGGTCTGAGGCCACCAGAAAGCGTGGGCTGTTCATCAGGTTGCCGAGGTCGTCGAGCCCGTCTTCCAGGGTCAGCGCCATCTCGTAGCCGTGCTCGCCGACCACCGCCAACGAGGTGCCATCGGCGGCCCCGTACGGCCACACCCATACACGCGGCGCCTTGCCGGTGACGGTTCGGATTTTGTTCGAAATCGCGGCGACGTCAGCCCGCATACGCGCCTGGAACTGCGCTTCGCTTTCGTAGCCGTTGGTTTTGGGGTCAAAACTTCGCGTGGTGGCGGCCGGTTCCAGGTTGCCCTGGGGGTTGGCCAGGATGCCTTTGTGATTGGCGTCGGTGTGGGCGGCGATTTCCACCAGGCCAGACTGCGACACCTCGCGAATCTGCTGCCACGTCAGGAACTCTCCCCGTGGTCGTGGCGTACCGGCAAAATCCACCGGTTGGTTCAACGGCGTGTCGATCCAGGACCCCACCGGTGCCAGCAATGCAGGCCAGTGGTAGGCACGCAGAATCGGCATCACGCGGGTGTAGAAGCTGGAATAACCGTCATCGAAGCTGAGCATCACCGCCTTGGGCGGCAATGCCGGGCCGCCGCGCCGGGCTGCCAGGATCTGGTCGACGCTGACCGCCTGGTAGCCGTTTTCACGCAGCCACGCCAGCTGCTCGATCAAACGCTCGGTGCGCACCGCCACCACGGCTTGATCGGGGTCGCGATCTTCTACGTCGTGATAGGCAATGCCCAAAAAGTGGTTCTTCGGCCACGGCGCTTCGTTGGGCGCTATCGGCCGTTCGGCGGGTGGAGTGTAGGGCGCGGGTTGTTGGGCGCAGGCGGCGGCCAGCATTACACCCAGGACCAACAAGCAACGGCTGAGGACGGTCATGGTCAGGCTCTTTTAGAAACGGTAAGTGAGGTCGACGAGCAGGCGCAGATCGCGTTCGCGATCACCGTCATGAGGTCGGCTGATCAGGCTGAGGTTGGCGCCCATTTCCAGTACGTCATTCCAGCGATAGCGTTGGCCGTAGCCAATCAGGCCAATACCGCCGGTGGAGTAGTCACGCTGGCTGTAGGTACCCGCGCCGATTTGGAACTGCTGACTCCACTGGGTTTCGTAGCGGTGATAGAGCACGTGATTGACGTTGATCATGGGCAACACCGTGAAGTCCGACTTCGGGTTGAAGTACACGGTGTCTTCCTTGCTGTTGCGGCTGGCGCCCACTTCCAGGCCCAGGTCCACTTGCACATGGGGCGAGCTGTAGAGGCCCTCGCGGCCGGTGAGCAAGGCTTCGAAGCGGTCGTTGCCGTCGCTGAAATGGGACGGGCTGAGGGTCAGTTTCCACTCGCGGCTTTCGTTGGCGCGCCAGCGGATAAAACCGCTGCCGCCGTTGGCTGTGACACCGTCATTCAGGGCCCGCAACGGCGTGGTGCTGAGCAAATAGCCAAGGCTGCCGCCGTATTGCCAGTGGTCGTTGATGTCGCGGGCAATCGACACGCTGGCGCCTTGCTTGGAACCGTCGCCATAGGAATGGTTGGACACTTCGGCTTCGATGGTCATGTCACGGGTGCGACGCTCCACGCCCACGCGCTGCCAGCGATGTTGACCAGTGCCCTCCTGGAAGTCGGCGGTGGCATAGCCGGCACCGGCGAACAGGCGCCAATCTTCGTCGATGGGAGGCGTGTAGATCACGCTTTCAATGCCCCAGTCTCGGCTGCCGGAGACGGCACCAGCGTCGTTGTTATTGCCGCCACCGTAGCTCTTGCCGGTGTAGGCCTCGACACGCAACTCGGCCATGTCGTGCACATCGCGCAGGCGGCTCAGGCGCTGCACCTGACGGTTGTCCGGGTTACGGGCGAGCACGTCGTCGGTGAGCGCGTCCATCTGCCGCCATTCTTGCAAGTCCATGGCGGTATAGGCCTGGGAGACTTCCAGGCCGATATCGCGGGGAGCCTGGGTTTCGGTTTCCTTGAGCGTGCCTTCGGCGCGACGCGGCCAGTCGCGGGCGCGGTACATGTCGGCCTGGGCCAGACGCAGGCCCACATTGCCCGGTGCCTTGGCCACCAGGGCTTCCAGGCTGGCTTCGCTGCCGGGCAGGTCACCGCCATAGGTACCGGCCTGGGCGGATAATTGTTGGGCGTCCATCCAGTTGTCATTGGGGTTACCAATGGGCAAGCCCTTGAGCTCAACGCGGGGGTTTTGCTCCTTGGCCAGGTTGTTAGCGACCTGGCGAGCCTCTTCGACCTTGTCGCTTTCCAACAAGGCGTAGAACAGCGCCGTGCTGTCATCGACCCGATAGCTGGCATCGGTGTCGGGGGCGGTGAGTACCTGGCGGTACAACGGCTCGGCCTTTTCCGGCTGGCGCTGTTCCAGGTAAGAGCCGGCAACCCAACGCAACGCGTAGGTAGGTAGTTGCACGCCTTCGCCAGTGAGGGTCTGGTAATCGCGGATCACCTCGGCATGCCGTGCTCGCGCTTTGAGCGCGCCCAGGCGGTCAATGCGCCAGCGGATGACGTCGTCCTTGGCTGTGGCGTCCGGCGCCCAGCGACTGATCAGTTTGTCGTAGTCCTGCAGGGCACGGTCTGCGATGACGTAGCGTTCCTTCTCGCTGCGTGTGGCGAACTCAGCCATGCGCACACGCTCGGCGGCAAGGTCACCTTCGAGGCGGCGCTGGGTGACTGCGTCCACCAGCCCCGGGCGCTTGGCCGAGAGGCGCAGTGCCGGCTCCGGCAGCCGCGCCTTTTGCAGGGCAACGATGTATTCACGCGCCACTTCGGGTTTATCGCCCGCCCGGATAAAGGCTTGGTCGAATTCGAACAGCGCGTCGTAGTTCAGGCCGGCACGTGTCAGCGCATATCCCAGGGCCATGCGGCGATTGGGGTCATTGGGTTGCGCCGCCACCAGCGTGCGCAGGCGTTGTACCGCTTCGTTGGCTTTGCCGCCATCGGCCTGGGTGAGGGCCTGGCCCAGTTGCAGGTCGACGTTATTGGGTTCACGCAGCAGCGCCTGGCGATAGACCGCTTCGGCCTGAGCCCACTGCTTTTGATTGCGATAAGTGCGCGCCACCGTGGCGAGTGCCTGGGTGGTGAGGTTGCGATGCTTGCCTTGCGCCTCGTAAACCTTGAGCACTTCAGCATCTTGCCCGGCCCAGCCGGCGATCACCAGGTGGTCGCTGACCTGGCCTGGGGTCTGGCGTTCGGCGGAGAGTTGGCGAAGTTGGGTCAGCGCCGGCGTGAAGTGACCGTTGCGGGCCTGGATGATCAGGGCGTCGTAGGCAGGGTCGGCAAATGCAAGGCCTGGGACCAGCAATTGGCTGCACAGTGCGGCTCCGATAAGCAGACGCAACCGGCCTGAGGCACTGTAGGGGTGGTTTCGCAGCATGTCGTGAGCTTCCTTACACACGGAAAGCTCTAACGATAGATGGTCCTGAGCGAAACGCTTCAGGGTGTCGGCGTCTCGGGACCCGACCTAGCTTTCCTGTAGGAACTATCCCTTAGGGAAGTAGGGGGAAGCACAATTCAGAACAATTGTTCAGAATTGTACGACCGCGATTTTTTGCCCTCACACAAAACAAAAGTGGGAGCCGGGTTTGTGTGGGAGCCGGGCTTGCCCGCGATGCAGGCACCTCGGTCGTCCAGCCAGACCGGGGCGATGCTATCGCAGGCAAGCCAGCTCCCACACAAGCCAGCTCCCACATTTTTTTTATCGCATTTCAGGTTTATTGGGCGCCGCTGACCGCACCGGCTTTGGACATCACAAAGCTGAGGAACTGCTCAACGGTCATCTTCTGGCCGTTGAAGGTCACCTCGTTGTTGGCGTAGTGCAGCTTGGAAACCACGTCGGTGCCCACCAGGGTCGCCAGTTGAGTACCGACCGCCATGCTGCTGACCATCTCAGCCGCCATCTGCGATTGCTGTTCGATGGCTTGCGGGTCGGTCACGCCGCCCACCTGGGCTTGCAGGGCCGCCACGTCGCTGATCATCGGCTTGGACAGGGTCAGGTTGGCATCCAGCAGCGAGACCATTTGCTTGCCCAGTTCAACCGGCGGCAGCTCCATGGACGTTGGCTTGGCCAGGTCCACCACCAGGTTGAACTTGCTTTCGCCACGGGTGGTTTTGAGCGACAGGTTTTCCACGGCCAGTTGCGGCTTGGCGGCCAGCACCTGGTTGACGTTGGCTTCCGCAAGGGCTTGCTCGGCTTCGGTCATTTGCAGCTCCGGCACCGGTTGACCGGCAGCAGCGGCAGCTTGCACCGGTTGCATCTTGTCCTGGTAGAGCTTGGTCAGCACCAGCATCGCCGGAATGTCGACGTTCTTCATGCTCACGGCCATGGCGGCCGAACCGACTGCTTTGCCCTGGTAGCCGATCTCGTCGATCTTGTAGTCGACGCGGCCAGCCAGGTTGTTGTCCTTGGTTTCGCTGGAGTCTTTCTGCTCGAAACCCTTGAGGGTCAGCACGGCTTTCTGCGGGCCGAAGGTGACCTTGGTGTCGGTCAGCTCCACGGTGTTCTGGCCGGTGTAGAAACCGAAGGTGGTTTTTTCCAGGTTGCTGGCGACGGTCAGGCCGGCCAGCTCCGCTTCGAACGGTGCGCCTTCGGCGTCCACTGCGGCAACCTTGAGGCTGTTCATGAAGCCTTCGGCCTTGACCTTCTGGCCTTCGGCGCTGCTGTCGAAGTTGAGGTTGGCGCCGGAGAAGCTCACCGAGGAAGTGGCGTCCTTGAACTCCAGGGGCAGCAATTCGATGTTGCCGCTGACCGAACGGCTATAGCCGATATTCGCCACGCCTTTGAGCGGCGACACGTCTTTGCTGGCGGCGAACCATTTTTCGGTGGTGGGGTTCTTTTCCAGTTCGTAGTGACTGGTGGCCATGACCGGCAACCACTTGAGGGTCACCAGGCGCGAGAACGGCAGCGGGCCGTGTTCGATATGGTCGACGAACAGCAATTCGGGGTTCGGGTTGTCTTCGCCGAACACGCTGCCTTGGCCCTTGAGGCGATAGTGCGCGGTGCTGCTGAACACGCCACGGTCCAGGGACACCAGCTCCAGGGTCACGCTGCCATCGACGCCGGCCATGGAGGTCTGCAGTTCTTTATTGGCGCTCTGGATAGCGGTTTGCAGGACCGGCTCCAGTTGTTTACCGGTGTACCAGGCACCGCCCGCACTGACGGCGCCGACGGCGACAACAAAACCCAAGAAAACAACGGCTGGCTTATTCATGAAGTGACCTGATCAAATCCTGTGAGAAGTGGGCTGTCTTCCTTGAACCCTGTAGGGGTTCCTGTAGGAGCGAGCGTGCTCGCGAACAACGCATGGGCACCGCGTTCATTCAGAATGCCCGCGTTATCGTTGGCGTCTTTCGCGAGCAAGCTCGCTCCTACAGTCGTGGCCCGTGTGGCCAAAGGCTGGGGAAGATTAGCACTGGCGGGCGTAAACGGCCCAACCTTTCAGAGGGATCAGTTCAGCAGGAGTTCAGGAGTACTCCTGTTCGACTTCATCCAGTTGGTGATCAAAACTCTTCAAGCGTGCGGTCCAGGTGTACACCAGCACCTCGAACTCGCGATGTATCACGGCATTGCCGGGGGTGTCGGCCTTGGGGTCGCAAAAGTCCAGCTGGTAGCGCTCGCGGGCCATTTGCGTGGCCACGTCGGACAATTCCCGCGCGTTATCCAGCCAGTGCCTACCGTCGGCAACCTGCCGATCCAGCAGCACACATTGTTTTTTCAGGATTTCGAGGCTTTTTTCCAGCGGCGTGCCGGTGAGGTCGCCCATGACTTCCTGGAACGTGCGCCCCGGCTGCCAGTAACTGCCCCAGAAATAGCGATCGAACACGGTTTCGACACGGCGCAGGGCGACCTTGGTGTCCCAGATCGCCACGCGGGTCTTGCCCTGTTCGAGGAGTTTTTTCTTCACGCGCTGGTTTTGATACGACGCCCAGGCCACCACGCCGATGGACAAGGTGCCGATCACCAGGCAGGCGCTGTCGAGGAACACCATGGCCTTGTCGAGTTGATGGGCGAGCATGACGCCGTAAAAATACGCGGCCGATAACAAAACCAGTGCGAAGAGCACGCACCAGAAAGCGGGAGCATAAGGGTTTTTCATTCTTGGAATCCCCATGAGCAAACGCGAGCTTTGTCGGGTGAGGCGCCAGCGGGCCTCACCCAAGAAAGCATAGCAATCACCTCACGGTTTGCCGGGTTTTTCCCCTTGCGTTCGTCCGCTTTCCCAACCGCCGCCCAGGGCCAGGAACAGGTCGATCTGGCTCATGGCAACCTGGGTGTTGGCCGCCGCCAGTTGCGCACGCATATCGGTGTAGGTGCGCGTGGCTTGCAGGTCGGCCAGGAAGGATTCGCGGCCGGCCTGGAAGAAGCGATGGGTCTGGCCGGCGGCTTCTCGCGCCGACTGTTCGGCGTCGGCCAGGGCGTCGCGGCGTTGCAACACGGCGGTGTATTGGGCCAGGCCGGTCTGGGTTTCGCGGATGGCGTTGAGCACCACGCCGTCGAAGTGGGCCAGGGCGCCCTGGGTCGCGGCTTCAGCTTCATGCACGCGGGCGCGAGCGCCGTTGGTCGGTACAGTCCAGCTGATCATCGGGCCAAAGCCCCAGCGGTTGGTGGCAGGCGTGCCGAGGTTTTCCAGCAGGCCGACGGTGCCGACCGTGGCGCCGATGCTGATATCCGGGTACAACGCGCCGGTCGCCACGCCAATACGCGCCGTGGCGGCGGCCAGCTGGCGTTCGGCCTGGCGCACATCAGGGCGACGCTTGAGCAGCGTGGCGCCATCGCCTACCGGCAGCAGTTGAGCAATATGTGGCAGCTCGGCACAGGTGCCCGTGCCGGCTGGCAGTTGGTCGACAGGTTTGGCCAGCAACATCGACAGCCGGAACAGCGCCGCCTGACGCGAGGCTTCATAACGCGGTATGTCGGCACGCAGGGATTTGTATTGGGTTTGCGAACGTGTCACCTGGGTCTCATCGCCACGCCCGGCATCTCGCAAGCGCTGGGTCAGTTTGGTGCTCTGGGCTTGCAGGTCGAGGGACTCGTTGGCAATCGCCAGTTCTTCGTTGGCCGCGCACACCTGGGTATAGGAGCGCACCACATCGGCCACCAGGGTGATGCGGGCGATATCCGCCGCGGCCTGGGTGGCATCGGCGCTGGCCTGGGCGCTTTCGATGCCGCGCTGCAAGGTGCCGAACAGGTCGAATTGATAGGACGTGGTAATCCCGACGCTACCGATATTGCCTACCGGGACTTTGTCCGGCAGCAAGAAGGCCTCGCCAGATTCCTGCAAACGCTGGGCCTCGGCCTTGACGCCGGCACTCCAGCCGCCAGCGGATTCGGCCTGCTGCACCTGATAACGCGAGCGCTGCAAGTTGGCGGCGGCCACGCGCAGGTCGGTGTTGGAGGCCATGGCCTGGCGCACCAGTTCGTCCAGGCGCGGGTCTTTGTACAGCTTCCACCAATCGGCCGGCACCGGTGCCGAGACGACGTTGCTGCCCTCGCCCATGATCGGCCCTTGCAGGTCGCCACGGTTGACGGCGGCCTGTTCCGGCAGTTTGTAATCGGGCCCCACCACTTGGCAGGCCGACAGCAACAACCCCAGGGAAGCGGTTGCCAGAAGCCGCTTCATGGTTTGTCCCCGTCTTTGACCTTGTCGTCGATGATCGACACCGTCGCGGTGCGCCCGGCGATCATGCGAAAGTCCGCCGGCACGTCATCGAAGGCGATACGCACCGGGATCCGCTGGGCCAGGCGCACCCAGCTGAACGCCGGGTTGACGTTGGGCAACAGGTTGGAGCCGCTGCTGCGGTCGCGGTCTTCGATACCGGCGACGATGCTCTGCACGTGGCCATGCAGGCGCGCGTTGTCGCCGATCACACGGATGTCCACGCCCATGCCGACGTGGATGCCGTCGAGCTTGGTCTCTTCGAAATAGCCGTCGATGTGGAAGGAGTTGCTGTCTACCACCGACAGCACCGGGCGCCCGGCGGTGACGAACTCCTGGGTACGCGGTGCGCGGTCGTTGACGTAGCCGTCCACAGGGCTGCGGATCACCGAGCGGTCGAGGTTGAGTTGGGCGGAGTCCACCGTCACTTGCGCTTCGGCCAGTGCCGATTGGGCGCGGGCGACGCGGGACTGGCTCTCTTCCAGTTGCTCGCTGGGCACCAGGTTGCCCAGGCCACGGTTACGCTTGTACTCGCGCTGGGCCTGGGCCAGGGTTTCCTGGCGGTCGGCCACGGCGGCCTGGGCTTGGCGCAGGGCCAGCTTGAAGCGGTCCTGGTCGACGGCGAAGAGCACCTGGCCCTTGGTCACCAACTGGTTGTCGCGCACGTCAACGCGCTGGATCAGCCCGGAAACGTCCGGGGCGATCTGCACGATGTCGGCACGGATGTGGCCGTCACGGGTCCAGGGCGCAAACATGTAGTACATGACCATGCGCCACACAACGACGACCGCGAAACTCACGATCAACAACGTCAGGACGACACGGCCGATAGTCAAAAAAGGTTTTTTCATGTCATCAAATATCGACTGAGTGAGTCCACCGCGCCCAGCAACAGCGCGTAGAGCCCCACATTGAACAATGCCCGGTGCCAGACCAGGCGATAGAAGTGCATGCGCGTCAACAGCCCGTGCACCACCAGAAACAACACATAAGTAATGCCCATCAGCACCAGCAGCGTGGGCAGGAACACCCCGCTGATATCCAGGTCACCGATCATAAAGGCGCTCCATCAGGTAACGGCGCTTGCATCTCTGTACCGCCAATGAACTCCACACCGGGCAACAGCGCCAGACGCAGGCCGGCCAAGGCGTGCAGCAGATGCAGGCGCGTGTCGTCTTCGTCTTGCAGGCCCTGGCCATTGAGGGCGCGACGCGTGCGGTCCAGGGTCATCAGCAGACCGCTGGGCGCGGGCAAGCGTTCACCCGCCTTGAGGCAGGCCTTGAAGTAACCGCCCACGCCTTCCACCACCTGGTTGAGCAACACCCGTGGCACACCGAGGATGCGTGGCGAGTAGGCCAGCAGGTCGAGCAGGTTCAGCGCCACGCGCAGGTCGCGCAGAGCGATGCCAGTGTCCTGGCCGGTGAGGGCCAGGCGCGGCAGGTGTTGCATCAGGCGGTCGAGCATTTGTACGGCCATGTGCCGGTGCTCGGCCAGGGTGGCGGGCTCGGTGAGGCTGACGATGTCGCGCCAGCTGAAACGGGTGAGGCGCTTGGCCGCCAATTCAGCGCCGAAGGGTCGGGCGATCAACGTCCACACGAACGCGAACAGCAGGCCAACGGGCCCGGCCAGGTTGACGTTGGCGAAGTTGAGAAAGTCCGCGTCATAGGCGCCCTGGATGCTGATGAACGACGATGTGTTCACCAGCGTCAGCAACATGCCCAGGTAGAAGCGTGGCTGAACCGTAAGGGTGCCGATGCAGATAAACGGCACGGCGAAGGCCAGCACCAGCATGGGGAAGTCATGCAGGTTGGGCAGCACCAGAAACAGATACAAGCTGGCGAACAGCACCGACATGGCGGTCCAGAAAAAGAACCGGTAGATCTGCGGTGCCGGATCGTCCATCGAGGCGAAAAAGCTGCAGGCGACGGCGGCAAGGATCACGGCGCTGCCGCCGTCGGTCCAGCCCAGCAAAATCCACAGCACCGAGGCGACAATGATCGCGGTCACGGTGGAGAACGCCGAGTAGAACATCAGCCCACGGTCGAGGAACGGCGTGAGCCGCCCCAGGCGCCAGTGGCGGTAGACGGCGCGCCAGGTGTCCTGGCTTTCACACTGGATGGCGGCTTGCAGGCTACGACAGTCTTGCCACAGGTCGACCCATTCGCCCAGGCGGTACAGGGCGTTGGAGAACAGCAACGTATGACGGTCATCCAGCGCTTCGCCCTGGGGTTGAGCGGCGTCGATCTTGTCGCGCAGCAGGCGCCAGCTTTCCAGTGGCGCGGCTTCGGTGGTGCTTTGCAGCCAGGCGCTGGCATCTTCCAGCAGCGGCGTGAGCTGATCGAGAAACTCTGGCGCACGGTGCTCAATGGCGTACACCGCATCGTCCAAAGCGTCGATCACTGGCAGCAGGTGAATCATGCGCCCGCGCAGTTCCTTGGTGTTGCGTACCGTCTGCGGGCGTGCGCCTTCGTGGGGCAGCTGGCCGATCATCAATTCAAGGGTGTTGAAGGTGGCGACCATGCCGCCGCGCAGGTTGCTGACTTCTTGCGGGTCGACCTTGCGGCTGAGAAAGCGCTGGCTATAGACCTGCGCGTCGCTGAACCACTTGGCCACCGAGCCATCGAACACCGGCATCAGCCGCCGAGGCCAGAACATCGCGCCCACCACCGCTGCGACTGCGATGCCGAGGAAGATTTCTTCGGTACGCGCCTCCGCCACATCCCAGACCGCCAAGGGGTTATCCACCACCGGCAAGGCAATCAGCGGCAAGGTGTAGCCGGCCAGCATCAGGGCGTAGTTATTGGCGGTGCGCAGGTGCATGGACAGAAACAGCAAGGTGCCGGTCCACAACGCAATCACCACCACCAGAATGTAGGGTGACTGCACGAACATCGGCACAAACAGCACCGCCGCCGCCGCGCCCATCAAGGTGCCGATGGCGCGGTACAGGGCTTTGGAACTGGTAGGGCCGACAAACGGGCTGGATACGATATACACCGTGGCCATCGCCCAGTACGGACGCGGCATCTGCATGAGCATGGCGATATACAGCGCGATCATCGACGCGGCGAAAGTACGCACCCCGTAGAACCAATCGCGGGCAGGCGGGAAGCCGGTAAAAAATCCGTTCAAGGCGACACAGCCTCGGCCGCTTCGAAGGCGCGCAATACACGCAGTGCCGCTTGCAGATCGTCGGGGGCGATATCCGCCAACACGTCCTTGCGAAGGCGCACCAGTTGCGCCTCCACCGCCTGCACCAGCTCACGGCCACGCTCGGTAAGGCTCAGGGCCTTGGCGCGGCGGTCGTGGATGTCTTCGGTGCGGCAGACGTAACCGTCACCGCACAGCCGGTCGAGCAGGCGCACCAGTGATGGGCTTTCCATACCGGAAGCCTGGGCTACTTTGACCTGGTGCACACCGTCGCCCAAGCGACCGATCATCAACAACGGCACGGCGCAGGCTTCGGAGATGCCATAGCTGACCAGCGTGGTCTGGCAGATTTTGCGCCAATTACGGGCGCCCACCACCATGCTGCTGCTGAGGCTCATCTGGAGTTGTTCGAGGGATTGAGGCACTGGATAGTTCGCATACAGTTAGTTTGCTAACTATCAATATGGTCGATGCATGAAGCATCGTCAAGTTTTGTAACAACTTTTTGGATGGGTGGAACTGTTGTGAATGAGTAAAGCGGAATTTGGCACGGACACGGGATGTTCAGCACCGCACATATTGGTGTGGGAGCTGGCTTGCCTGCGATTGCGGAGNCATCTCAACTGATGAGCGCTATCGCAGGCAAGCCAGCTCCCACAAGGGTTTGTGTTGATTTCAAGACTGCTGTTCGGGTTGGCTATCCTGATGGTGCTGGATTACCCGTTCTACTTCCTCTTCGATAAAACCAAACACCTCATCCGCCACGCTGTATTGAAACTGCTTACGCCGGTGCTTGGAAAGCTTCCCACCGTTATCCAGGCACATCATCACCAGCTTCGACAAATCACTGCCGCGCACGTCGTAGCGTTGGTTCACTGCTTTGATCACTTGGTCATAACGGTCGAGGAATTCGGTTTCTTCGCGCAGTTCCACTTCCAGCGCGCGGCGGGCCATTTGCAGGGTGAATTCGACGCTGCGGGTCGCATCCCAGTAGCGATAGATCGAGGGGTGGCCGATGAAGTCGAACGCCATGTGGTCGGCGTCCAGCCAGGTGACGTTCCAGAATTCCCGAGTCGGCTGGGAGAAGGTCTTGAGTGCCTCCAGATAGGCTTGTTCCTCGTGCTTCATGGCGACAGAGACCGGTAGCAGCAAGCCATTTTCCAGTGCGCCGTAGTGGCAGAGCGTCTGGTGAATCAGGAAGCGAGACAGGCGCCCATTCCCGTCCATGAACGGGTGCAGGAAGACGAAACCAAAAGCGGTGACCGCGGCCGCCACTAAAGGATCGACGTCTCGCACGGGCTGGTTGGCGAAGGCCATCAGCTCTTCCATCAATTCCTGGCAAAGCGCGGGAGCTGGCGGCACGTAGCTCACACCGGCTGCGCCGCGTAGCCCGTTGTGCAGATGGTTCTGTTCGTGGCGAAACGCGACGGCTTTGTCAAACGGATTGGAGATGGTGCTGTTTTGCAGCTCGACCAAGTAGTCCTCGGTGAGCAACCGGCCTTCGTGGGCCTGGCGCAGGAGTTGGACGAAGCGGCGGGATTTTTCTTCGCTGGGTTGTTCTTTTTCGATGGCAAATGAGTCGCGGGTTTCGTGCAGGTATGCCCACTGGATGGCGCGGTCCATCATTTCCGGAGGGAGGGTGGCCATGAAGGATTTGGCACGAGCCAATACATCAAACGCCAACAACGCTTCCAGCTCAGGCGTTCGCTCT
This sequence comes from Pseudomonas sp. 22072, assembly GCF_052046095.1. Taxonomy (NCBI): domain Bacteria; kingdom Pseudomonadati; phylum Pseudomonadota; class Gammaproteobacteria; order Pseudomonadales; family Pseudomonadaceae; genus Pseudomonas; species Pseudomonas sp. 22072. The sequence continues at coordinate 26,910 of NZ_JBQEQE010000029.1, read as the reverse complement.
ACGGTGGCGCAATAATGCAAAGAGCCCAAACCGTTGAAATCCACTCGCCAACGACTGTTGCGAATGCTCGGGCCGGTTACATAGCGCTGGGGATCGAACAAGGGAACAACGCGACCACGAACAGGAAGGGTGTGATCCAGCATTTTCCCGGTAAAGCCTTCCCACAGAAAACAGGCTTTTCGGATAAACGCACCGTTAGGCGAGTCGGCCAGCGCGTCCAAAAACGGTTCTGGGCCGAGCTGTTCAAACACCTGGGCAAGTATCGCCAGGTTCACGCCTTCATGCTTAAGCGCAAATAACACATGCTCAAACAGCGCATGTTGGGCGGGCGCCACCGAATGGGGAACTGCCAGGCAGTCGCCGATCAAGGTAATCCTGGTCACCGGCTTGATCATCGCAGTCCTCAAGGGTGCGATAACCTTTAGATCCAGCGCCTCACACAGATGAGCGTATCCGACTGTTGGCATGGCGATGCTTTCCAGAAAAAATTCACTTAGGCGATTAAAGCCCAGTTTTTTTTACCGCTCACCATTTTTTTTTACATACTCGCCCTTATTTGGATATTTTTTTACACCCCTCGTCCACCCCGCAACATCAGATTCAACTCATCCACCACCACCGCCCAATCCGCATCATCCAGAATCTCTTCACGCAAAAATGCCTTCTGGGCGTCGCTCCAAAAAAACGCATCCGCCAGTTTCAACTCCGGCTTGAGCGGCGAATGAGAGGCGACAAATTGCTCGATACTGACCGGGTCGTGCGGCAAGCCAAGCTGTTTGAACAAAGCCGGTAGGCTGTGCACTGGCGATTCCATGGAGGGTTCCTCATAAGTAGGTTGAAGTGAGTCTAGCGGCAGCCTTCAGGTTGCGGCGCCGGTGCGTTGCATAGCACGAACAACCGCGCCCTGGCGCCACCGCCGTCCTGGCGACTGAGTTCGTGCCAACTGGTGGGCAGCGGCGCGAATTCATCCGGGGCTTCGTTGCTGCTGATCAACCATACCCGTCGCGTTTGAGCAGGCAGTGCTGAGAGGCGGTCCAGATAGATGCGGCCACCGTCCTGGTCCACCAGTGTGCCGAAACCATAGGCGTTCGGGCGAGTGGCAGTCCCGTCGGGTTTGGGGGGGGTGTAGAGCTGAAGTTGCGCGTCGGTCTGGTCGTAATACACGTAGCTGAGGTACCACATCATGTCGCTGAGGACGATGCGGTCGCCTTCCTGGTAGTTGCGATTGACGAACTCCACCGGCACGTTGAACTGGTCGTGTTCATCCACCTCGAAGTTGTTTTTTAACCCCAGCAGTTCTACGCCAACAAACAGTGCGAACAACGCCACGCCCAGCCAGGACAAACGGGACGGCAAACGGTCGATGGCAAGCGCCAGGACTATCGGCAGGCCTAACGCATACACCGTGAGGTAGCGCTCGATAAACACGGGCGAGATAAAGGACACGCCATAGACCAGCAGCAGCGGTAGCAGGCAAAACAGTGCCGGTAGGCGCGCCGCGTTATTGCGCCAGGCCGTCGATACAACCACCACGGCCAGCAGCAGGGGTAACAGCCAGAACAGCGGCGGCCACAGGCCGAGACCGTCATCCTGCAAAAGGAACTGCCAGACCATCGACGGTAGCGACAGCAGATTGACCGGCTCTTCCCAACCAATGTCGCCGCCGACTTTGAGCTGTTCGACGTGCTGCACCAGGTCCAGCAGGTTGGGCAGCCAGGGTAGATACAGCAACACTATCGCCACGTTGGCGACCCACCAGGCAGGTCGCGTGATCAAGCGCTGACCCGGCGCCTGCAACCCCAGGTACGCCCAATGCACCAGCACGCACAGCGCAGTGAAGTAGTGGGTATAGAAGCCGGCGCTCATCAGCAGCACATACACAGCCAAATAGCGCGCGCGTTCGGGCTGCCTCACCCAGTACACCAGCGCCAGCGTGGCGCCCAGTAGCCACACGCCCAGCAGCGAATACATACGCACTTCCTGGCTGTAGCGCACCGCAGTGGGCAGTAGAACCAGCAGGATCCCCGCCAGCACGGCTGCGCGTCGGGTGGACAGTTGCCGTGTCAGCCAGATGCCCAGGCCCACGACGGCCACGCCGGGGATCGCACTCAGGCTGCGAATTGAGCCGATGCTGTCGCCGAACACCTCGATCCAACCGCGCAGCAGCAAGAAGTACAGCGGCGGGTGCACATCATGGGCCGCGTGAAACCACAGGTCGGCCAGGGCGTATTCGCTGAGCAACAGGCTGGAGCCTTCGTCGCCCCAGATCGCCGCCGAGGTGAGGTGGTAAAACCGCAGGGCCATGGCCAGCGCCAGGATCGGTACCCACCATAAACGGCTGAGCCAGCCGGCGCCCTCCCAGCTCAAGCGATGAAAGGCAGGCAATGCCTCGACTTTTTCGTGTTGCTCTACCACAGACCGACGCATATCGACTCCGCTACTACTGCCCTCTTACAGGACAAACACTGCGCATGCGCAAACACCGCCACTCTAGGCCAAAAGCCCTGGCCTCGCTGCTGGAATCGGACAAATCAGCAATTTGTGTAGGCCTTCACCGAAGCACTCGCCGGATCAGGCTATTATTGCCCCTTCTCCAAGGACTCAGGATCAAGGAAACGTTATGCGCATCGGTTTGTTGTCACCTCTGGCCCTGGCCCTGCTGGCCGGTTTTTCCCTACCGGCCCAGGCCAGTTCTGACGACTCGTGCTACCCCGACTGGCGGGTATCGCGTGACAGCTACGAGCCTTGCAGCAACCAGCCCTTTCTCAGCCCGGGCAACGACAGCCGAGTGAACCTGCGCCTGTTGCTGGCCGACAAGAAAGCAGCGCCCCTGGCCCCCAATGCCTTGGGCGAAGACGATTTGGCGCAAGGGTTCGGCCCGGTGCCGTTTCCGGTGTACCGCCTGGTGCCGGCTCCGGCCACGAATGAGGAGCCTGACAACAAGGCTGACGATTCACGCACAGCCGAACTCGACACGCTGCTCCAGCCCCTGGGCATCAAGCGCGAGGAGTACAAGACCGCAGGCCAGGCCTTCCTGAATGGCGAAGGCAGCCGTTGCCGCAGCAATGACGATGACAGCGCCACGGCGTTTATCAGCCAGGTGATCAAGGCCCAGATGCCGCCCGCCGAGCGCGATGTGTTGGTCAAAGCACGCCTGCAATTACTGAGCACCTGTGACTGGAGCCGCCAGGTGGTGGACGCGCAGCTGACCCCGTCGGCCAATGCTCAGTTGTTTCGTACCTACTTGCAGGCCGCCGGCGATTTCTACAGCGGGCGCTTCGATTACGCCGAGCGCGGGTTCGCCGCCGCCGCCACCAGCGATGTGCCGTGGCTGAAGGAAACGGCGCTGTACATGACTGCGCGTACGTCGCTGAATCAGGCCCAGGCCGAAGCCTTCGACGAATACGGCATGCCGCAACGCGAGCATGTGGATAAGTCGGCCCTGAGCGATGCCGAGCAAGGCTTTCTCGGTTACCTGAAAACTTACCCACAGGGCGATTACGTCGCCTCCGCCCGTGGGCTCTTGCGCCGTGTGCACTGGCTGGCGAACGACGATGCCAAGCTTGCCGAAGACTTCACCTGGCAATTCACCGAGGCCACCGACGCCCAGCGCAATGTGAGCGTGGACGAACTGGTGGAAGAGGCCGACCTCAAGTTACTGATGGTCGGCAACAAAGCCGCGAACAGCCCGATGCTGCAAGTGGTCAGCGACCTGATGGCGATGCGGGCCCACACCCCGCCGCTGTTGAGCCGCGAAGACCTGGATAAGCAAAAGAGCACCTTCGCCACTGAGCCCGCGCTGTTTGACTTCCTGCAAGCCAGCTATGCCCTGTACGTCGAGCACCAACCCGACACGGCCTTGAAGCACCTGCCTGCGGATGTGCCATCGAGCCTGGATTACTTCGCCTTCAGCCAACAGACCCTGCGCGCCCTCGCCCTGGAGGCCAAGCAGGACTGGAAAGGCGCCGAAGCCCTGTGGCTGCAACTGCTGCCGCTGGCCAAGCAACCGCTGCAACGTGACCAGCTGGAGCTGGCATTGGCCATGAACTACGAGCGCAGCGGCCAACTGGCCAAGGTGTTCGCCGCCGACTCACCGATCAGCGCCAAGCAAGTGCGCTACATCCTGCTGCGCAACGTCGCCGGCCCCGACCTGCTACGCCAGCAGATCGCCAACGCCAGCGACCCGATCGAGCGTCAGAGCGCGCAATTCGTGCTCCTCTACAAAGACCTGCTGCGCGGCCAGTACGCCACCTTCGCCGATGACCTCAAGCAGGCCTCGCTCTCTGACGACAAACTCGGCACCAGCCTGGGCTACACCTATACCAGCGGCCAGACCTTGAAGCTGTTCCAATGGAACGGCGACAAGGCCGAATCTGGGTACGCGTGCCCAAGCATCGCGCAAACCGCGGCGACCCTGCAGAACGAGGCCAAAAACCCGCACGCGTTGAACTGCTTCGGTGAATTCATCCTGCGCAACGGCCTGGACGGCATGCCGTTGGAACAACCCCGCGCCGCCGGCAGCCTGGGCAGTACCGCCTCGGACTTCAAGGGTGAAACCTTCTCGCGCCTGGACGGCTACAAACAGGTGATCGCCAACGCCAAGGCGCCGAAAACCGACAAGGCCTATGCGTTGTTCCGCGCCATCAACTGCTACGCGCCGGCCGGCTACAACAGCTGCGGCGGCGAAGACGTTGCGCCGGCAGTGCGCAAAGCATGGTTCCGCCAACTCAAGAGCGGTTTTGCCGATACCCAGTGGGGCAAATCGCTGCAGTACTACTGGTGAAATCGCTGTGGCTAGGCTTGCTGTTGCTGGCAAGCCCGGCTTTTGGCGCCGTTGACGCAGGCGACTACGACGCCTTCTGGCTGTGGAGTGGCGTCATGCCCCAGCCGGTCATCAAGCAGGCAAAAACCCTGTACATCCTGCAAGGCCAGATCAACGCCACGCGCCGCGCACCCCAGCGCGGTGTACAACTGATCGCCCAGGGCATGAGCGTGCCGCGCATTACTCAAGGCGACGTCTGGGTGGTGTACCGCGCCCACACCCTGCGCTGGCCGGAACGGGTCTACACCCAGGTGCTGGGCCAGGTGCAACGCTGGCGTGACGCCGGCAACCCGGTGGTCGGTATCCAGATCGACTTCGATGCCCGCACCCAATACCTGCACGAATACGCCGACTTCCTGCGCGACCTGCGCCAACGCCTGCCCGCCGACCTGCGCCTGAGCATCACCGGGCTGATGGACTGGAGCAGCAACGCCGACCCGGCCGCCATCGCCCAGCTCAAAGGCGTGGTGGATGAAGTGGTGGTGCAGACGTATCAGGGGCGGCACAGCATCCCTGACTATGCCGCGTATTTGCCGCGGATGAATCGGCTGGGCGTGCCGTTCAAGATTGGCTTGATTCAGGGCGGGGAGTGGCAAGAGCCGGGGTATCTGCGGGGCAATGAGTGGTTTCGGGGGTATGTGGTGTTTTTGCAGAACCTTTGAAGTTTGGTAACACCAGTAGGAGCGAGCTTGCTCGCGAAAAACGTCAACGACAACGCGTGNCTGATTGAACGCGGCGCCTGTGAGTTTTTCGCGAGCAAGCTCGCTCCTACAAAAAGCCTTAGCATCGAGCCGGTTTTTTGCAGGTGGCCTTAGAGGCTTGGATGATATAAGTTACCTTTATTGCTTTAAAGAGTGATATATCATGCAAGAGACAGCGAAGCCCTACCCGCACAAAGGGTACATCTCAGAGAGAAGCGCTGAGCTAATGAGAGGTATCGGGAACGGTATCGAAATAGCCCGCATTCGTCGCCGGTTGAAAATCTCCACCATATGCAGCCGCGCGGGCATTACGCGGCAGACGTATCAGCGGCTGAGGCAGGGCGAGGCCGGCGTATCCCTCGGCGTGCTGATGAATGTGCTTAGCGCGATGGACTTGGAAGAAGGTATGGCGAGCATTGCGTCACCAGAACTTGACCAGGTTGGCATTACCATGAGCCTCGCCCGTGAGCCTGAGCGAATTCGCACTGAAGGAGAACCCGATGTCCTGGAAGCCGATTGGTAATGCCTTTGTTTTTTCAGCTCACTTAGTCGGTGACCCGGTCCCTGTTGGCGAGGTGGCCATGCATGGGAATGGATTCGTTTTTCGCTACGCCAACAGTTGGCTCGCGCGGCCCGACGCATTTGCGATTGACCCGCTGAGTTTGCCACTGACCCCTAACCAGTATTCCTCGACGCGCATGTTTGGTGTGCTCGACGATGCAACGCCCGATAATTGGGGTCGGCGTGTTCTGCTGGCGACCCACAAACAGCATCCACAAAACGAAGTTGAATGGCTGCTTGCCTCGCGGGGAGCAGGAGTGGGTTGCCTGCTGTTCAGTGCGTCAAGAAGTCAGCTGCCAACCCTGCACCAACCCCCGCAATTTGAAGACCTTGAGAAAATCATGGTGGGCCTTGATCGAGTCGAGAAGGGTGACGTCGACCTGCCTGCGGAAATCGCACGGTTATTCGAGTTTGGGAGTTCCATGGGCGGCGCCAGGCCGAAGGTCACCGTGACCCATGAAGGCAAGGAATGGATAGCTAAACTCGGCCGTAGCGACGATGTGTTCGACCAGCCACGGGCGGAATTCGCCAGCCTTCAAATGGCGGATGCAGCAGGTCTACCCGCAGCCAAGCACAAGTTGGTAGAGGTCGCCGGCAAACCGGTGTTGATGGTCGAGCGTTTTGACCGACATGAAGCCGCTGGTCGCGAGCACTATGTCAGCTGCAACTCTCTGGTAAGCACTGAGAAGCCGAGAATGCGGGTTGATGCGGCTGACGGTGCCGTTTCCTACTCCAGGATCGCCGACGTATTGAAGAAGGTCAGCGACGATGCCACCTTTGACATGCGTGAGCTTTACAAGCGTATGGCTTTCAATGTGCTCATCGGCAATAGCGACGACCACCTGAAACAAACCGGGCTACTGCTGACCAGCGCCTCGGGCTATTCCCTTGCGCCAGTATTTGACGTGTTGCCCCACCCTACCCAACTAGGCTTGCAGGCGCTCATCATCGGCAATGAAGGCCGGTTATCGTCTGTCAGTAATTTGCTGAGTACGCCTGAACGCTTTGGGTTGGGGGCCGATGAAGCAAGGTCCATCGTCACGGATATGTATGCCGTCGTGCGAGAAGCCTCCGGTTTTTTCGAAGCGGCAGGCTGCAGCGGTGCCGAGGTACGCATGCTTTCCAATGTGTGTACACGATTTGCAGCGGACCTGGTGTAGGGCGGCAACAGAGCGCACCCTTGAAGGGTGCGCGCCGCAGCAAATATCACCTAAACGCTAAGTTACCAATCGTACGTCAGGCTCGACACCACCGTGCGTCCTTCCCCGTAGTAGCAATCCAGATCACTGGTGCACTGCGAGACGTAGGTCTTGTTGCTGAGGTTCTGCACGTTCATCGCCAGCTTCACGCCCTTGAGCTTGAGCGGCGAGGCGCCCAGGTCGTAGCTTAGGCTTGCATCGTAGACACTGTAGGACGGCACGTTGAAGGCGCCTTCGTAGTAGTCGCCCAGGCTTTGACGGGCGTAACGCACGCCAAGCCCTGCACCCAGCCCCGCCAAGGGCGTGTCGCCGAGCACGGTGTAGTTGACCCACATCGAGGCGGTGAGTGGGGAGATGCCGGCCGGGTGGCGACCTTGGCGGCCATCGTTGTCCTTGGTGTATTTGACGTCATTGCGCGCAGCCGAGGCGACCACTTCCCAGGCGTCGCTCAAGACGGCCTTGGCTTCCAGCTCAACACCCCGCGAGCGCAGGGCGCCGCTTTGGGTGCTGAAGGTGGTGTCCACCGGGTTGGTGGTCAGCACGTTTTCCTGATCCAGTTTGTACACCGAGGCCTGGATGAAGCTCTTCTGGCCCGGTGGCTGGAACTTCACGCCGACTTCGTATTGTTTGCCGGTGGAGGGTTCGAAGGGTTTTCGGTTCGCATCAGTGCCGGCCAGCGGCAAGAAGGATTCCGAATAACTGACGAAGGGCGACACGCCGTTATCGAACAGGTACACCAGGCCCGCACGGCCGGTGAATGCCTGGTCTTTGCTGGCAAAGCGGGTGTCCTGTATCGGCTCCTTGTTCACCACATTCGCCCAGTCGTAGCGGCCACCGAGTACCAGCACCCATTTATCCAGCTTGATCTGGTCCTGCAGATACAGGCCGGTCTGGGTAATGGTGCGGTCCCAGCGGTACGGTTGGCCGAAGTTCAAGGGCTGGCCGTACACCGGTTTGAACAGGTCGATGATCGGCGGGTTGCGGTCATACAGGCCATGGAACTGCGAGTTGGAATGGTAGTAGTCCAGGCCAACGATGAAGGTGTGGGACAGTGCGCCCGTGTCGAATTCAGCCTGGGCGATGCTGTCCACGCCGAACACTTTGTTGGTCTGCGACCAGTCCACGCCGAAGCGTTGCAGGTAGCGTTGGTCCTGCACGCCGGTGTTGGGGTTGGCGACAAAGCGGTAGCCGTGCAAGGGCGCGGTGTAGCGGTCGTCGACCTCGGCGTAACGGGCGTTTTGCTTGAGGGTCCAGATGTCGTTGAGGCGATGGGAAACTTCGTAACCCAGCACGTATTGCTCGCGGTTGTACTGGTTGACGCCCGGCTCGCCGATAAACACATCGCGCTTGATCTTGCCGTTGGGGTTGTCCCACAGCGTGCCGGACGCCGGCAGGCCTTGGGCTTCGGGCACGCCTTTGTCTTTCTGGTACTGGGCGAACAGGGTCAGGCTGGTGTCGTCGTTGGGGCGCCAGGTGAGGCTGGGGGCGATGAACTGGCGCTTGTTTTCGACGTAGTTGATTTCGTCTTGCGCGTCATTCGCCAGGCCGGTCAGGCGGTAGAGAAACTGCCCCTCCTCGTCCAACGGGCCGCTCAGGTCGATGGCCGCGCTTTTGTGTTCGTAGGTGCCGGCTTCCAGTACCACTTGATGTATCGGCGTTTCGCTGGGGCGCTTGCTGACCATATTGACGATACCGCCCGGCTGGTTCTGGCCGTAAAGCACGGACGCCGGGCCTTTGAGCACTTCGATGCGTTCCAAGGAATACGGTTCGATCTGCAACGCGCCCCCGGTGCTGCCACCGCCATAAGGCAGGTGCAGACCGTCCAGGTACAGCGGCGTGGGCGAGAAGCCGCGTGACGTCGGCTCGTCGAACAGTTTGACTCGGTCGGCAAAGCCGCCGGCCGTCATGCCGGGGGTATAGAGCAACGCCTGGGTGACACTCTGGGCGCCACGTGCCTTGATCTCGGCGGCGGTGATCACGTTGATCGTCTGGGGAATTTCCACCAGCGCCGAGTCGGTCTTGCTGCCCGAGGCGCTGCGCTTGGCGACAATACCGTCCACCGGGCCCCAGGCGCTTTCCTGCTCCTGCCGGCCACTTATCTGGGTCGCGCCCAACTGCAAGGCTCCGTCGCCGGAAAGGGCCTGCAACGACCAACCGCCCTGGGATTGCACCGCCGCCAAACCGCTGCCCGCCAGCAAGCGCTGCAACCCCGAACCTACGCCGTAACGCCCTTTCAAGCCGGCGCTGCGCTTGCCGTCGGTGAGCGATGCGTCAACCGACAGCAAGATGCCTGAGGCACTGGCGAAACGGTTCAACGCCTGGTCGAGGCTGCCCGCGGGAATGTCATAGCTGCGCAGCGCTTCGGTGCTTTCTTCGGCTTGAACCATGCTCGGCAGTACAGGCGCCGTTGCCAGCAGGCCGGCAAACAGGCCACGACGCAGCGCGCGGGCCAAAGGTTGGATTGGGTGGTGCGACATGGCAGGACTCCCCGTGAGAACGCTTCTTGATTGGCTTTCAAGAGGTATCCCGAACGGGCCGCAGAAACCGACAAGCCCTGTACAAAGTATTTTCAGACCCGCGCCTTGATCGTTACCCAGTAACGGGTCACCGCCTGCACGTGCACGGGCAATGAACGCTCCAAGGCCGCCAGGATCGCGTCGGTGTCGTTCAGCGGGAACACGCCGGTCAACAGCAGCTTCGACACCGCCTGATCACAGCGCAACAGGCCCGGGCGGTAGCGGCTCAGTTGCGCCACGAACTCACCCAACGGCTGGCGCTCGGCAACCAGACGGTGCTCGGTCCAACTGCCGGCATTGGCGCTCACTGCCGGCAACGCGGTGCTTTGACGCGCGTTGAACCATAGGCTGTCCCCTGCCTGCATATGCACCGGCGCACCCTGCAACGGCGTGACCCGCAGGCGACCTTCGTACAAATCCACGCGGCTGCCGTCGGGCAGTTCCCGCACCGCAAAGCGCGTGCCCAACGCCTGCACATCACCGGCAGGCGTTTCGACGATCAACGGGCGCGAGGCGTCGTGGCCGCTGGTCAGCAGGACCTCGCCTCGGATCAGCCGAATACGCCGCTCGGTAGCGCTGAAACGCAGGTCTACGGCGCTGTCACTGTTAAGGTCCAGTTGCGTGCCGTCGCTCAAGGTCATATGGCGAATTTCGCCCGTGGCGGTACGCAGCTCTGCAAAGGCCGCTTGCCAGGGCTCGCTGCGTTGCACCAGGTAGCCGCTGCCACCGGCCACCAACAGCAGGCCGAGCAGTTTGAGCGCGGCCCGGCGTTGGGTATCCGGGGTGTCGCGCAATACTGCGCGAGCGCTGTCGGCAGGTACGCCGCCCAGGGTGTGTTGCAGCTGCTGCAAGCGCTGCCAGGCGCGACGATGCTCCGGGTCAGCGGCCTGCCAGCGGGCAAACTCCTGGCGCTGCTCGCCCTTGAGCTCGCCGCCCCATTGCAGCATCAACCACTCACTGGCTTGCTCGACAATCGCGGGGGCGATGGGCGCGTCGCGCTTCATTCTTCGTACACCACCTGGTAGCAGGCGACAATGGCGCGGGTCATGTACTTTTGCACGGAGCTGACGGTGACGCCCAGGCGCTCGGCGATTTGCGCGTAGCTCAAGCCTTCGAACTGCGAAAGTAAAAACGCACGGCGTGCATTGTCGGGCATGCGGTCGAGCATGGCGTCGATCTGCATCAGGGTTTCGAGGATCAGCGCGCGGGTTTCCAGGGAAGGCGACTCGGGCTCGGGCAGGTGCGCGATGCTTTCCAGGTACGCACGCTCGATGCGCAGGCGGCGCCATTGGTCGATCACCAGGTTGCGGGCGATCTGCGCCAAGTAGCTGCGGCTTTCTTTGTCACCCGGGAAGCGCCCGGCCACCAGCAGGCGCAGGAAGGTGTCCTGAGCCACATCGGCGGCCTGTTCCCGGTCGCCCAGACGCTTGCGCAACCAGCCTTGCAGCCAGCCATGATGGTCGCGGTACAGGATGTGAAGCTGTTGCTGGCCGTCAGTCGCGATGCCCATGAAAAGCTCAGAAGTGTTATTGAGAGCAATTATCATTACATCTTATTTGGCGACTGACAAAAACTCTTTCTCGCTCAGCGCACAGCGGTCTGCAACGGGTACACCGACTCCCACCCTCCTCCCAGCGCTTTGTACAGCCCGACCATGGCCAACGACACGCCGGTGGAGCTTTCCACCCACTGCTCCTGCGTCGCCAGCAATGCGCTTTGCACGGTGAGTACGTTGACGAAATCCGCCACGCCTTCGACGTACTGATGTTGCGCAGTGGTCAGTGCGATCTGGTTCTGGCGCACCGCTTCGGCCAGGCTGTCGCGACGCAGTTGGCTGGCGTTGTAGCGGGACAGTTGATCATCGATTTCATGCCAGGCGCGTAGCACGGTTTGCTGGTAGGCCAGCGCCGCTTCCTGTTGCTGGGCTTCACGCAAATCGACCATGCCTTGCAGGCGCCCGCCGTTGAACAGCGGTAGGCTCAATTGCGGGCCGAAGGCAAAGGCGCGGGAACCCCAGGAGCCGAAATCCGAGAGCTGCATGGCTTGGGAGCCGAGGCTGCCGGACAAGGTGATGCGTGGGTAAAAGTCGCCCTTGGCCACGCCGATGCTGGCAGTGGCAGCGTGCAAGCGAGCTTCTGCCTGACGGATGTCTGGGCGGCGCTCGGCGAGTTCCGATGGCAGGCCGATCGCGACCTGGCGCTGTGTTTGCGGCACAGGTGCATCCTTGGACAGCTGCGCGTGCAGGGCCTGGGGCGGCTCGCCCATCAGCAGGCTAAGGGCGTTGATCAATTGGTCCTGGCGCTGTTGTAAATCCGGCAGGCGCGCCTCGATAGCCGCGACTTGAGCGGCGGCTTCGGCCACGTCCAGGTCGGTCGCGACGCCGTCGGCCAGACGCAGTTGCGAGAGCTTGAGGCTGTGGCGAGCGACGTCGAGGTTTTGCTCGGTCACGGCGCGGGTATTTTGTACGCCGCGCAGTTGGATGTAGTCCTGGGCGGTCTCGGCCAGTACCGACAACAACACGGCGCGACGGTCGTTTTCGGCGACTTCCAGGGTGGCGTCGGCGGCTTCGGTTTCGCGCTTGACCCGGCCCCAGAAGTCCAGTTCCCAAGAAGCGGAGAAGCCCATGTCCCATTGGTTGAAGGCTGCGCGGCCATTCTCGCCGGAAGGGTCGTTCAAACCTTTGCCGCTGTTGCGCTTGCGCTGGTAACCGCCGCCCGCATCGACATTCGGGTAGCGCTCGGCGGTGGTTACCTCACGTACCGCGCGGCTCTGTTGCAGGCGGCTGCTGGCCAACTTCAGGTCGAGGTTATCGCTGAGGGCGCGGCGTGTCAGGGCTGAGAGCTGCGCGTCGTGGAACACGTCCCACCAGCGCTCCTGCAAGGGATCGCTGACGGCACGGCTGGCAGCTTGTCGGCCCTGAGGTTCGCTCCATTGATTGATCTGCGGGCTCTCGGGCCGCTGGAAGTCGGGACCGACCGTGCAGGCACTCAGGCTGATCAGGCTCAAGGTGAGCCAGGCGAGATGTTTCATTGCTGGGCCACCTCACGCTGTTGCGCGACCGGCCGGGTGTCGACGCTGGCTTCCACCGACATGCCGACGCGCAAACGCTCGGTCAGTGGCTGGTTCGGTTCGAGGACGATCTTCACCGGAATACGCTGCACCACCTTGGTGAAGTTGCCGGTGGCGTTGTCGGGCTTGACCGAGGCGAAGGTCACCCCGGTGGCAGGCGCCAGGCTTTCCAGATGGCCTTTGAGCAGTTCGCCGTCAAGGCTGTCGACGCTGACTTGCACCGCTTGCCCCGCGTGCATATGCGACAGTTGGGTCTCTTGGAAATTGGCCACCACGTAGGCTTCGGCCAGTGGCACCACCGCGAGGATCTTGCTGCCCGGTGTCACATAGGCGCCGACCCGCACCGCACGCTCACCGACCATGCCATCCACCGGTGCGACAATGCGCGTGTAAGACAGCTGATAACTGGCCATTTCCAGCGCGGCCTGGGCGCGTTTGAGCCCACCTTCGGCGGCGTCGCGCTGGGCGGTGAGGATTTCCACCTGCTTGCGTTCGGCGGCCAGCACGGCGGTGGATTTGGCCAGGCGCGCGGTAGCCTGATCGATGCGGGTCTTGGCTTGCTGGGCGTTCTGCACGGTGCCCGCACCGACGCCAGCGAGGTGGTTGTAGCGATTCAGTTCATGCTCGGCAAACGCCACTTCTGCGCGATCTGCTGCCACGGTGGCCTGGGCCTGGGCGATCACCGAGCTTTGGCGCTCCAGGGTCGCGCTGGCGTTTTTCAGCTGGGCCTGGGCGACCAGGGTGTCGGCATCGGCGGCCTGGGCGGCGGCGCGAAAATCGCGGTCGTCGATCAACGCCAGCAGTTGCCCGGCTTTGACACGCTGGTTGTCTTCCACCAGCACTTCCTTGATGAAGCCGGCAACGCGGGGAGCGACCAGGGTGAAATCCGCCGCGACGAAGGCGTCGTTGGTGGTCTGGTGCTTGCTGCCCAGTACGCCCGGCGCAACCAGGTAAACCAGCACACCGACGGCAAATACAGCAATAACGGAGACGGCAATTTTGTCTTTGCGTTTCATGGAGAGTCCTTGTGGTCAGGCCGGAGCGCGAGGCGGATAGATCCGCGTGGGCATCCAGAAAATCAGCAGGATCAACGCCACCGCGACACCGGCCATGACGACGTAAAGATCCGAAGAGGTCAGCACCACGGTCTGCTCGTGCAAGCGATGGGCGAGGCCCGGCGCGTCAGCGTCGGCCAGGGGCGAATTGCCCAGGCGGTCCACCAACATGGTTGAATGGAAATGCCCGCGCTGGGTGGTCAATGTATCCAGCACCGCAGTGGCGATCACAGCAGCCAGGCCTTTGACGGTATTGAACCAGGCCGAGGCAAACGGCCCTTCGATGGGCTGGATACTGCCGGTGGACAGCATCAGCAGCGGCAGCACGGCCATCGGCTGACCGAAAATCTGCAGCAGGTACCAGCCGTAAAAGTCGTCACGAATCCACGCCGAAGTCAGGTGAGAACTGCCGATGCAGCACAGCACCAACATGCTCAGGCCAATGCCCAGCACCCAGCGGCAATCGACCCAGCGCAGGTTGCACAGCGCCGCCACCAGCGGCAGTGCAATCAACTGTGGCAGCGCCATCAGCAGCATCACCGGCGCAGTTTGCAGCGGCCGGTAACCCTGGACCTGGGCGAGGAAACTGGACGGGATGATGATCACCGAGGTCAGCACCATCAGCACGCCGGCCAGCACGATCAGGGCGAAGGCCAGGTTGCGCAGGCCGAGCATCTGCAGGTTGAAGAAGGGCAGCGGCTGTGACCATTCGTTGAGCATGAACAGCACCAGCAACACTGTGCCGCCACACAGCAGGAAGGTAATCAGGCCCGACTCGAACCAGTCCAGGCGATTGCCTTGCAACAGGCCGATCACCAGCATGCAAATCGCCGGGAAGCCCAACAGCAAACCACGCCAGTTGAACTGCTTGAAGCGCTCCAGGCGCAGCGGGTCTTGTGGCAAGCCATAGGCCACGGCCGCCATGGCCAGCAGGCACGGCGCGACGATCTGCCAGAACGCCCACTGCCAACCGACGTATTCGGTCCACAACGCCGCCAGCGGCGTGCCCAGGCTGGGCCCGAAGGTGGCGGTCAGTGCGTAACCGGCCAACCCGTACAACTTGACGTTGGCCGGCAAAAAACGCAGCGCCACGGTCATCAGCATCGGCGGCAGCGCGCCACCGGCCAGGCCTTGCACGGTACGCAGCAGCAGCAGGCTTTCGTAGTTCGGCGCAAACGGGCAAAGGATGCCCAGCACGGTGAACAAACCGATAGCGCACAGGGTGAAGCGACGCAGGGAAAACGTCACCGAACACCACGGCGCGAAGGCCATGGCTGCCACGGAGGTGGCGGTATAGGCGGCGACCAACCACGTGCCTTCATCAAAGCCGATGTACAGCGCGCCACGGATATCGGCGAGAGCAACCTTGGTGACCATCTCGTTGAGACCGGAGACCAGCACCGCCAGCAACACGCCGAGCAAGCCGATGATGATGCGCGGGCCGAACACGGGTGGGCTCGGGGCCGTAGGTTTGGCTGCGGCCTGGAGGACGGGGGCAGCGAGGGACGTCATGAACAGGTAACTCGGAATGAGAAATACCCGAGCAGTTTAATCAGGCACTCTCATGACAAAAAGTTACTTGTTGGCAGGTTATAAGTGCGCCAGGCGCAACTTTGAACATCAACACTGAACCCTGTGGGAGCTGGCTTGCCTGCGATAGCGCCAGTTCAGTAAGAGATTCAGTGACTGACACGCCGCCTTCGCAGGCAAGCCAGCTCCCACATTCATCCGCGTTCGCTTTATACCGGCTGGGCTTCTAGCCAGGTGGCATGACAGCTTTCGCGCATGGTTTCACGCAGCCATTTGTGCGCCGGGTCTTTGTCGAAGCGTGGGTGCCAGGATTGCGCCAGGACCAGGGTTGGCAGTGGAATCGGCAAGGCAAATGCGCGCAGTGGCAGGTTCAGACGCTTGGCGCTCAGGAGGGCTTCCTTGGGTACCGGCAACAGCAGGTCGGAATCGGGCAGCATGAACATCGCACCGTGAAAGCCTGGGGCGATCATGGCCACACGGCGCTCCAGGCCTTGGGCATTCAACGCGGTATCGATGGGCCCACGGGCGATGCCGCGCCGGGAGATGCTGATGTGGGAGTAGCTGGCAAAGCGTGCCGCCGTGATTTCTTCGTCGAACAGCGGGTGGTCTTGTCGTGCCAGGCCGACAAAGGTGGTGGAGAACAGGTTCTGCACCTTCACTTCCGGGCTGGCAGGCATGGTGTTGCTCACCCGCAAGTCCAACCGCCCTTCGCGCAAGGCTTCATCGTCCGTGTCGCCTTCGGGCACGAAGCGCAGCTCGCACAGCGGCGCCATGCGCTCCATGGTGTCGAACAGTCGCCCGCCATACACGCCGATGAAAAAGTCATTGGCGCGCACGCTGAAGCGGCGGCGCAAGGTGCTCAGATCGACTTGGTCCGCCGAACGGAACAGCAACGCAGCCTGCTCCACCACATTGCGCACCTGGCCTTGCAACTCGAGCGCCTTGGGCGTCGGCACCAGGCCACGGCCGGCACGCACCAGGATCGGGTCACCGACCGCTTCACGGATACGCGTGAGGGTGCGGCTCATGGCGGCCGGGCTAAGGTTCATCCGCCGCGCGGCGCCCACCACACTGCCCTCGTCGAGCAACGCGTCGAGGGCGACCAGCAGGTTCATGTCTGGTAGTTGCATGCCAAGCACTCGTGGTCCGTTGGGAGTGAACTGGGCGCAATCCTAGCAGGCTTTATCGGGTTAGAACGGCGCGTCACCCTGAATCGTGGTGCGGTACAACTTGCGGCGCAGATGGCTTGGGCACCCGGCGGCCAGGTGGATCAGCGAGCGGTTGTCCCAGAACACCAGGTCGTGGGGCTGCCACTGATGACGGTAGATATTTTCCGGCAGCACGCTGTAGGCATAGAGCTGGGCCAGCAGGTCACGGCTTTCGTCATCGGGCAAGCCGACGATACGGGTGGTGAAGCCCTCGCTGACGAACAGCGCCTTACGGCCGCTTTCCGGGTGGGTGCGCACAACGGGGTGCACCACTTCGGCAACCTGGGCGAGCTGTTCGGGGGTAAGGGTTGGGCGCCAGTTGCCTTCGAATTTGGTCTCGCTGTAGCGCGCCGTGTAGGAATGCGCGGCGCTGCGGCCTTCGACCGCGTTGCGCAGGTGACCTGGCAAGTGCTCCCAGGCTTTGTGCATATCGGCGAACAGAGTGTCGCCGCCTTCAGATGGCAGTTCCTGGGCATGCAGCATCGAACCCAGGCTGGGCAGTTCTTTGTATGACAGGTCCGAATGCCAGAACTTGCCTGCATCCCCCAGGCCGATGGATTGGCCGTTCTCGATGATGTTGGAAACGATCAGGATCTCGGGGTGGTTGGCCAACAGGAACTGCTTGAGCACATGGATCTGCAACACGCCGAAACGGCGGCTGAAGGCGATCTGTTGTTCGGGGGTGATGCGTTGGTCGCGGAACACGATGACGTGGTAGTCCAAGTGTGCGCGATGGATGCGGGCGAAGTCCTGCTCGTTGACTGGGCGGGACAAGTCCAGGCCGATGATCTCGGCGCCGACACTGCCGGGGAAGGGGTGGATGTCGAAGGTTTGGAGGGCGGTGGTGGCAGACATTTGATTCATTCCCGGCGGACAGGGGAGTGAATTTATAGGCATAAGGATGGAAGCTTAAATACCGTTAGCGCATATGGATATGGCGTTTGGTTTGAGCTGTAGCGTGATGCTGACGGCTCACCGGGGGCAAGCCCCCTCCCACATTCTGATTGGTGAACACATTCAAATGTGGGAGCTGGCTTGCCTGCGATAAGGTCGGACAGGCGCTGAAGATCAACGCTCGTGCAACGCCTCGGCCCGCGCCTTGATGATCGGCTTGAGCAGGTAGCTGAGGATGCTTTTCTTGCCGGTGATGATATCCACCGAAGCAACCATGCCGGGGATGATCAGCAGCGGCTTCTCATCGGTGCCCAAGTGGCTGCGGTCGGTGCGCAGAGTGATCATGTAGTAGGTGGTCTTCTTGTCTTCATCAGTGATGGTGTCGGCGCCGATGCGTTCGAGCTTGGCCTTCAGGCCACCGTAGACCGTGTAGTCGTAAGCGGTGAACTTGACCACCGCTTCCTGCCCTGGGTGCAGGAAGGCGATGTCTTGCGGGCGGATCTTGGCCTCTACCAGTAGGGTGTCGTCCAGCGGCACGATTTCAACCATATCGCTGCCCGGCTGGATCACACCCCCAACGGTGTTGACCAGCAACTGCTTGACGATCCCGCGCACTGGCGAGGTGACCAGGGTGCGGCTGACCCGGTCTTCCAGCGCGCGGCCGGTGGACTCGGCCTTGTTCAGTTCAGTACGGGCTTCGTTGAGTTGGGTCAGGGCTTCGCTGCGGAATTTGCCGCGGGTTTCATCGATCTTGCGTTGCACTTCCTTGATCGCCGATTCAGCACGCGGGATCGCCAGGGTGGTGGCGTCCAACTGCCCGCGGGTTTCCATTTCGGCGCGCTTGAGGCGCAGCACTTCTACCGGCGACACCGCGCCCTGGGCCACCAGCGGCTCGGACATGTTGATTTCCTGGCGTTGCAGGGACAACTGGCTGCGGTATTGGCCCTGCTTGGAGGTGAACTCGCGCAGTTCCTGTTGGCGTTGCACGAGTTGTTCCTGCAAGCCGCCGACTTCGTCTTTCAACTGCTGGCGGCGGCTTTCATACAAGGAGCGCTCGTTGGCGGCCTGGCTCGGCGCGGCCTTGAGCACCTCGTCAGGGATGTTCAGCGGGCGGTCATCCACCTGGGCGCTCAAACGCTCGACACGCAGTTGCATGGCCAGGCGCAGGGCTTCGGTTTCCCCGGCGTTGGAGACAAACCGCGTGTCGTCGAGACGAATCAACGGCGCGCCGGCCTCTACGATCTGGCCTTCCTTGACGTACAGCTCGGCGACGATGCCGCCTTCAAGGTTCTGGATTTTCTGCAGCTTGGACGACGGAATCGCCTTGCCGTCGCCACGGGTCACTTCGTCGATCTGGGAGAAACCGGCCCACACCACCAGAAATACAAAGAACGCGATGATTGCCCAAATGGTCAGGCGGATGACCCGTGGCGCATCTTCGATCAGCGCCTTGTTGACCTCGGGCAGCGGCTGGCCCTGCAGCGAATCGGAGCCTTTGAAGTAGCGGCCGACCGCACTCTTGATGGAATTAAGCAACACTGATCTGCCCCTTCTTCAACGCTTCCATGACCACGGCTTTCGGGCCGTCCGCGAGAATCTGCCCACGGTCGACCACCAGCAGACGATCAACCAGGGAGAGCAGTGAGGCTCGGTGCGTGACCAGCACCACGGTTTTGTTTTGCACCACGGCTTGCAGGCGTTGCTTCAAGCGTTCTTCGCCGGTGTTGTCCATGGCGCTGGTGGGTTCGTCCAGCAGCAGCATGGGCGGGTTGAGCAGCAGCGCACGGGCCAGGGCAACGTTCTGGCGCTGGCCGCCGGACAGGTTCTGCCCACGCTCGCCGACTTGCAGTTCGTAGCCTTGGGGATGCAGACGGGCAAATTCGTGCACGCCAGCCAGTTCGGCGGCTTGCAGGACCATTTCATCCTCGACGTAGCGCGCACCGCTGACCAGGTTGTCGCGCAGGGTGCCGGCCAGCAATTGAATGTCTTGGGCGACATAGCCGATGTTGTGGCGCAGCTCGCTCACGTCGATCTGGCGCACGTCCACGCCGTCCACCAGCAAGGAGCCGGAGTCGGGTTGGTAAAGGCCGACGATCAACTTGGCCAGGGAGCTTTTGCCCGAGCCGCTGCGGCCGATGATGCCGATTTTTTCCCCTGGCTTGATCACCAGGTTGATGTTTTTCAGCGCCAGGTTCTGCTGGTTCGGGTAAGTGAAGTTCAGGCCCCGGCACTCGATGGCGCCTTGCAGGGTGCGACGGCTCATGGGGCGCTCTTCGAAGTTGCGCTCCTGGGGCAGCTCCATCATCTGGTCCACCGAGGTCATGGTGACCTTGGCTTGCTGATAGCGCGTCAGCAGGCCCGACAGCGAGGCCAACGGGCTCAAGGCACGACCACTGAGCATGTAGCAGGCAATCAGGCCGCCCATGCTGAGGTTGCCGTCGATGATCTGGTACACGCCGAACACGATCATGATCACGCCGGCCAGTTGCTGGATCAGCAGGGTCATGTTCATCGACAGGCCCGACAGCAACTTCACCCGAAGCTCAAGCCGGCTCAGGGTACCGATGGTCTGTTCCCAGCCGTACTGACGCTCGCTCTCGGCATTGTTGACCTTGACCGCATCAAGCCCGGCGAGGGTTTCGATCAGGCTCGACTGGCGCTCGGCGGCCAGCGCCATGGTGCGTTCCATGGTCGCGACCAAGGGCTTTTGCAAGGCGTAGCCGATGCCCAGGGCCAGTGGGAACGCCAGCACCGGGATCCACACCAGGTGCCCGCCGAGAATGGCGATGACCAGGAAGATCAGCAGCGTAAACGGCAAGTCGATCAGGCTGGTGAGGGTCAGCGACGCGAGGAAGTCGCGCAGGCTTTGAAACTCATGGATGTTCTGCGCGAAGCTGCCGACCCGCGCCGGGCGGTATTTCATGGACATGCCGACGATGCGCTCGAACAGCGTGGCCGAGATGATCAGGTCGGTCTTTTTACCGGCCAGGTCCAGGCACAGGCTGCGCAGGCTTTTGAGGATCAGGTCGAACAGGTAGGCACCGCAGATGCCCACGGCCAGCACCCACAGGGTGGCGGTGGCCTGGTTCGGCACAACGCGGTCGTACACGTTCATCACGAACAGCGGCGCGGCCATGGCGATGATGTTGATCAGGAAGCTGGCGGCGATGGCGTCGGTGTAGAGCCAGCGTGAACGCATGAGGGTGTCACGGAACCACGAGCGCGCCCGCGGAATCAGGCTGCCGTGGTTGACGTCGAACTTGTGCTGCGGCTGTGCAAAGAAGACTTTGCCGATGTAGTCGTCGGCCAGTGCTTCGCGCTTGATCAGCACTTCACCGCCGTCGCTTTCGCTGAGCAGGATCCGCGCTTCATCTTCGCCCTCCCAGCCCACCAGCACGGTACTGCGACCGTCTTTGAGCAACAGCAGCGCCGGCAGTGCAATGGTCGGGATCTGCTCCAACTTGCGTTGCAGCAGCCGGCCTTGCAACCCGGCCCGTGCAGCGGCACGCGGCAGCAGTTCGGCACTCAAGCGTTGCGAAGGCAGCGGCAGGCCGGTGGTGAGCATGGCCGCACTGGCCGGTTTTTGATGCAGGGCGCAGAGCGCCAACAACCCGTCGAGTAACGGGTCGTCGTGCAGTGCGCGTGGATCATGACTGAGATGAACTCGACTGACTTCAGGTTCCACGCGGGGCACTCTCGACTAACAGATGGGGCTATTGGGGTGGCTCAATTCATCCCAGGCAGTTGGACTTTAGGTTTCACGTCGTTCTGCACGACGGAGGCCATTGGTGCAACCACTCCCTGGCTCTTGAGCAATTCGCCCATGGTCGCCTTGATTCGGTACTGAGTAAATAACTGAATGTTCTTGATTTCTTCCAGGCGGCGGGAAGCGGTGAACAATTCATTTTCGCTGTCGAGCAAATCCAACAGCGTACGTTGACCAAGGCTGAACTGTTGCTGGTAGGACGTGCGTACGCGGGTGCTGTGATCCACGTACTGCTGGGCGACCGGCAATTGCGCATTGGCGTTGTTCAGGGCGTTCCAGGCCAAGCCTAGTTCTTCATTGAGTTGGCGCAAGGCATTGTTACGGATGTCCAGCGCCTGGTTGGCCTGGTAGGACTTCGATTGCAGGTCGGCCTTGTTGCTACCACCGGCGAACAGGTTGAAGCGCATGCGCACCATGGCTTCCCAACCATTGCTGTGGTTGGGATCACCGGAGACGTTGTTGTCGGCGTTGGTACCCAATTCAGCGTCAAAACGCGGATAGAAGTTGGACTTGGCGGCGTCGTACTGCTTCTCGGCGGCAGAGATATCCGACTCGGCCGAACGCAGGATCGGGCTGTTGTCGAGCATCTGGCGACGCGCTTCATTCAGGTCGGCCGGCAGCATGGCCATGAATGGGGCCGGACGCTCGAGTTCGTCGGGCATCTGGCCGACGGCGCTGAGGTAGTTGACCTGCGCATCGGCCAGGTTGGTCTGCTCGGTGATCAAGTTGTTACGGGCCTGGGCCAGGCGCGCTTCGGCCTGGTCCTGGTCGGCACCGTTGCCGACGCCGCGCTCGGTGCGCAACTTGATCTGGTCGTAGATGCGTTCGTGGTTGCGCAGGTTATCTTCGGCCAGGCGTACGAACTCACGACGGGTCAATACTTCCAGGTAAACCTGGGCAACGGTCAGCGCGGTGCGCTCGGAAGTCCCGAGCAAAGAGTAAGCGCGGGAATTAACGTTGGCTTGTTGACGCCCGACTTCGCTGGAGGTGGCGAAACCGTCAAAAATCATTTGCTGCAGGCGCAGGCTGGATTCACCGCGGTTGAGCGTGTCCCAGTGATTGCCGCCAGGATTGTTGGCGCGGGTGGTGGCGTTGTCGGTTCCTTGGCGGCCGTAACCGGCGTTCAGGTCGACACGCGGCAGGTAGCCGCCTTGTGCGGCGCGCAATTGGTAATCGGCAGCGATGCGGCTGTTAACACCTGCCTGGATTTCCGGGTGTACATCCAATGCCTGTTGCATGGCTTGGGGCAGTGTCTGGGCTTGTACGAAACTGGCGGCGAGAACGAACGGTATTGCCTTGAACAGGTGCAGACGCATTTAAAATTCCCTAGGACTTCTTGTCTCAAATCACAGCGATTGGCACCGCTGCGTCGGATAATGGCTACCGTAATGACCGTACGTCGGAAAGTTCAAAAAGCGGAACTGCTTCACACACATGTAGGACGGTTCGCCGCATAAATATCAATGTGACATTACGGGGCCGATTGTTTAGGATGGCGGCCCTAAGGTCAATAGTTTGGCACTAACTAGATAGCTAAAAAATCTAGCCAATTATTTGACGTCAATGCATATATAGACTACGCCCTCCCAATTGGCAGCCCTAATAGCGCGCTGCGAAATGGAATTTGTCGAAACGGATCGCCGGAGAAAATTTTAATGAGCAGTGTTGTTGCCATCGTCAAAAGCATTGTTGGTCAAGTTTTCGTTATTTCTCCGGAAGGTGCTCGGCGCGTCCTCGTTGAAGGTGATCGCTTGTTCGCGGGCGACCAGATCGACACCGGTATGTCGGGCGCCGTGAGCCTGGAGCTGGCCGACGGTCGCATTCTGGACCTGGGCCGTGACACCCAGTGGAGCGCCGACCTGCCGGACTCCAGCCTCGACCTCGCCGCTGCCAGCGAGCAAGCCGCGCCATCGGTTGCCGAGCTGCAACAAGCCATCGCCGCTGGCGCCGACCCGACCACCGACCTGGAAGCCACTGCCGCCGGCGCAAACGCTGCCGGTAACGGCGCAGCCGGGGGTGGCCACAGCTTCGTGGTGCTGGACGCGACCGCCGGCCGTGTCGATCCGACCATCGGCTTCCCCACCGGTACGCTTGGACAGGGTACTTCGGCTCTCAACGCGCTGACCGGCGCCCCAGGCTCAGCTGATGCGGGCAACCTGGTGCTGCAGCCTTCGACCCTGTCCCTGAGCGCAACGCCCACCATCACCGAAGCCGGTGGTGTGCTGACCTACACCGCGACCGTGACGCGACCATCCAGCAGCGACCTTACCGTCACCTTGTCCAATGGCGCGGTGATTACTATCCCGTCAGGCCAACTGACCGGTACGGTCAACGTACCCCTGGCGCCCAACGACACCCCGTACAACGACCCGAGCCAGATCAGCGTGGGCGTTACGGGCACCACCGGTGGCGGCAACCTGGTATTGACCATCGACCCTAACCCGGCCGTGACGCAGATCACCGACACCATCGACACCACCACGGTCACTCTAACGGCTGGTTCGACCGCGACCGAAGGCGGTCAAATCACCTACACCGCCACCTTGACCAACCCGGCGCAGACGCCGGTGAATGTCACCTTGAGCAATGGCTCGGTGATCACGATCAAGGCCGGTGAATCGACGGGCAGCGTTGTCGTAGATACGCCAGCTAACGACGTCTACAACAGCGGTTCGACGGTCAGCACCACGATCACGGGCGCAACGGGCGGTAACTTCGAGAACCTGGTACCGAATACCACGCCAGCGGT
>NZ_JBQEQE010000029.1:0-2790 GCF_052046095.1 Pseudomonas sp. 22072 | reverse complement strand
ATTCGATCGACACCACCACGGTCACCCTGACCGCGGGTTCGACCGTGACCGAAGGCGGCCAGATCACCTACACCGCCACCCTGACCAACCCAGCGCAGACCCCGGTGAACGTCACCTTGAGCAATGGCTCGGTGATCACCATCAAGGCGGGCGAATCGACGGGTACCGTTGTGGTCGATACACCGGCCAACGACGTTTACAACAATGGCTCTACCGTCAGCACCACCATCACGGGCGCAACGGGCGGTAACTTCGAGAACCTGGTACCGAATACCACGCCAGCGGTCACCACCATTACCGATTCGATCGACACCACCACGGTCACCCTGACCGCTGGTTCGACCGTGACCGAAGGCGGTCAGATCACCTACACCGCCACCTTGACCAACCCGGCGCAGACGCCTGTGAATGTCACCTTGAGCAATGGCTCGGTGATCACCATCAAGGCCGGTGAGTCGACAGGCAGCGTTGTCGTTGATACGCCAGCTAATGACGTCTACGTCAACGGCAGCACCGTCAGTACGACGATTACGGGCGCGACTGGCGGCAATTTCGAGAGCCTGGTGCCGAGCACCACGCCAGCGGTTACCACCATTACCGATTCGATCGACACCACCACTGTGACGCTGACAGCCCCAACCGAGGCGAACGAAGGTGGTCAGGTGACGTATACCGCCACGCTTTCCAATAAAGCGGGCACTGATGTCACGTTGAAGTTGGACAACGGCTCAAGCATCACCATCAAAGCTGGCGAAACCGTTGGCACCGTGACCGTGCCCGCCCCTACCGATGACGTGTTCATCGACAAGAGCACCCAAACGGTCAAGATCACCGAAACCACCGGCGGCAACTTCGAAAAACTGGAAGTTGCAGGCAGCGGCGCAACCACCACGATCAACGACACCACCGACAAAGTCGATGTGGTCCTGACCGCTACCACCACCGTTGGCGAAGGCGGCAATATCGTCTACACCGCTAGCCTTGTGGATAAGAACGGCGCGCCGGTGACTAACATCACTAACCCGTTGACCGTCACTTTGGATAACGGTCAGACCATTACTATCGGTGTTAACCAATCCAGCGGCACCGTTACCACCGTGGCGCCAGACGATATTTATAAAGGCGATCAGACCGTCACCGCTGCTATCAAGGGTGTGACCGGCGGCGAGCATTTTGAAAATCTGGTTCCAGGTACTACCCCAGTTAACACGACCGTTACCGATACACCGGGCACCGATAACACCACTACCGTGACACTGACGGCTCCGACCGAGGCGAATGAGGGTGGCGAGATCACTTACACCGCCACGCTTTCCAACAAAGCGGGCACTGACGTCACGCTGAAGTTGGATAACGGCTCAAGCATCACCATCAAAGCTGGCGAAACCGTTGGCACCGTGACCGTCCCTGCGCCTACCGATGACGTGTTCATCGACAAGAGCACGCAGACCGTTCAGATCACCGAGGCCACTGGCGGCAACTTCGAAAAACTCGAAGTGGCAGGCAACGGCGCGACCACCACGATCAACGACACCATCGACAAGGTCGATGTAGTTCTGACGGCCACTACCACTGTCGGCGAAGGCGGCAACATCGTCTACACCGCCAGCCTTGTGGATAAAAACGGCGCACCGGTGACTAACATCACTAACCCGCTGACCGTGACCTTGGATAACGGCAAGACAATCACCATCGGTGTGAACCAGTCGAGTGGCTCTGTCACCACTATCGCGCCGGATGACGTTTATAAAGGCGACCAGACCGTCACTACCGCTATCAAAGGCGTCACTGGTGGCGAGCACTTTGAAAACTTGGTCCCTGGCACGACGGCAGTGAACACCACTGTCACCGACACCCCCGGTACCGACAACACAACGACTGTCATCCTGACTGCGCCAAATGCAGTTAACGAAGGTGGCCAGATCACGTACACCGCGACCTTGAGCAACAAGGCCGGCACCGACGTCACGCTGAAACTCGACAACGGCTCAAGCATCACCATCAAGGCTGGCGAAACCGTAGGCACCGTCACTGTCCCTGCGCCTACCGATGACGTGTTCATCGACAAGAGCACGCAGACCGTCAAGATCACCGAGACCACTGGCGGCAACTTCGAGAAGTTAGAAGTCGCAGGCAACGGCGCGACCACCACGATCAACGACACCATCGACAAAGTCGATGTGGTCCTGACCGCCACCACCACCGTCGGTGAAGGCGGCAATATCGTCTACACCGCCAGCCTTGTGGATAAAAACGGCGCGCCGGTGACCAACATCACCAACCCGCTGACCGTTACCTTGGACAACGGTAAAACCATCACCATCGGCGTAAACCAATCGAGCGGTAGCGTTTCGGTTGTTGCTCCTGATGATGTGTACAAGGGCGACCAAACCGTCACCACCGCCATCAAAGGCGTGACCGGCGGCGAGCACTTCGAAAATCTGGTTCCAGGTACTACCCCGGTTAACACCACCGTTACTGATACACCGGGCACCGATAACACCACTACCGTAACGCTGACAGCTCCGACCGAGGCGAATGAGGGTGGCCAGATCACTTATACCGCCACGCTTTCCAACAAAGCGGGCACTGACGTCACGCTGAAGTTGGACAACGGCTCGTCGATCACCATCAAGGCTGGCGAAACTGTTGGCACCGTCACTGTCCCTGCGCCTACCGATGACGTGTTTATCGATAAGAGCACCCAGACCGTTAAGATCGCCGAGACCACCGGCGGCAATTTCGAAAAACTCGAAGTGGCAGGCGACGGCGCAACCACCACCATCAATG